>CAMUZI010000004.1 GCA_947165155.1 uncultured Clostridia bacterium
AAGTCTTGACTTTTTTATCATTTATGCGCATAATAATAGCACGACACCGCAATTGTGGTCAGTCCATTTGAATGTGAAATTTGTTTTACTGCCTATTTCTACACTCTAGGCAGTTATTTTTTTATGATTTTCAAAAATTTGATGAGGTTAGAATGACTTGTATAAAATATTGTATGTCTCGAATATCAATGATTATTTGTTTATTGGTAACTACTTGGAGTTTAAGTAGATGCATAGAGATAGAAATATATTCTGGGCAAATTCGTTATATTTTGGATTTAAATAAAAACGAAGCATCAGTATATGACATATATGTGGATATGCGCAATCAACAAGTTGTTGTTATTTCTGAAAAGGTTAGATATTGTGGGTATGATTATGTTGTCAACAAGATATACAAATCTACAATAAAGAAAATACTAGGGTATTTAAGATCAATAGAATTACCAGAAAGTATTTTAACCAATAGATTCAACAGACCAGCTTTAAATCTCTTATTGTCATCTGGAATATCTGACATAGATAAAAAACTTATAAATTTACACATATATGAACGAATATAAAACTCTTGATTTTTTCATCATTTATATGCACAATAATAGCAAGGGATCCGCTTTTAGCGGTTGGTCCTAGATTCTAAAAACAATGATAACTGCTGTTCTTAGCGTAGGGCAGTTATTTTTTTATGAGGTTATAAACCACTACTAAGATTAAAAATATTAGTAAGAGATCTACTGTCATAAATATCACCTCCTCATGGAGGAAAGTGACCAACCGCCCTTTTCGGACTATCTCTTGCTTTTGGGATTTTAGTCGATTTTTGGGTTATTTTCAATCTTGGGTATTAGTACCGATAAATTTTATTTATAAGACTTAAAATTAAAGCACACTCTAATCCACATAAAAGAGTGTGTTTTTTGTAAATTATTGTCATAAATGCCAAAAAAAGAAAATTTCTCAGATTTTTTTCATTATTTTCAACGTCATACCGTTGACTTTTTATTTTTGCTGTTTTATAATCAGTCTCAATGTGATTGTTTAGGGACGACGAACAACCCTCAAATTTCACAAAGATCCAAATGAAATCGGGAGCAACAAAGTAACCACTAAATAAAAAAATGTGAAGTACGACGTGAAACACCTTTGCGGAAACCCCGCAATTGGCACTGTATCACTTCGAATATTTTTTGTCAATAGTAAATTGAAGAATTTGAAAAAAATTTTTCTTGTGATCTAGTAAATCCCGTAAATAAAAGGGTTTGAGCCTTGAAAATTGAATAGAAATGTTGTTTTTCGGTTAATTGTGGGGGGGGTGACCTTATCGTGGGGGTTCACACATAAAGTGGATTGCCGGTATAGTTACACCCGAAATTTTTACATTTATACCTTTGCTTTCCTTTTACAAATCCATTTTTTACTTTTTATTTTCGTCCACATTTTGAAGTTTTTTCTCTTCTACCATGCTTTTCATTTTATATCATCTGTCACTTTTAGAAATGCCGAATTTGTTATAAAAATACAGACTATCCTTTTCTCTTTCAATAATGATTTTGTGTTCAATATTTCATATTAAATCTAGAAATCTCGCAATTGTTGACCTGAGTAGGAAAATCTAAGATTTATGATTTTAGCTTTTCCCGTATTGCCCTTTGAATTTTTCTTTCGGATTCCATTTTCGCCTTAGAGGCACGCTTGTCATACACTTTCTTCCCCTTACATAAAGCTATTTCAAATTTTATCCATTTTCTATCTATGTAGACTGATAGAACAACTATTGAAAATCCATTTTGCTTATATTGGCTGTAAAGTTTGAGTATTTGACTTTTGTGAATTAGCAATTTTCGAGTTCTTAAACAATCAGCGTTGAATCTGTTTCCATTTTCGTAGGCGCTAATATGAACATTATTTGCAAATATTTCTTTGTTTTTGAATGAACACCAAGAATCTTTTATGTTTATTTTTCCTTCTCGAACAGATTTTACCTCTGTTCCCTTGAGTTCTACACCTGCCTCAATTTTTTCCAATATAAAATAATCATGAAAGGCTTTTTTATTTCTAGATATTATTTTCATATTTTACCCCCGCGTTAGCACTGCAAAATCTAATAGAAATTACAAAGTATAGAAATACTGATAAGTTTCAATTTTTTGATTTTCAAGTAATAAATTTCTTAACCTTTGATCCATAACAATGATACCAAATACCTCTGAATTATTGTATTTTATCACAGATACTTCCAAAAGTGGGTAAAAATTGAAAATCTATTGCTAAATAAAACAAAAAATGATATTATCAATTAATTAGATTTTAATTTTTTTCTGTAATGTGAAACTTTAGTAATGTCTAATAATCGCTTATAACTACACCTTTTGTCCAAACTATTTAATTATGATACAACTTTATTACAAAGTTTAATTTATTTTTCGTATCAAAAGTGCGAGCAAAACCAAAGTGACCTAAAAAGCCTCTTACAGCCTTCTGTGAAATGTTACTATTTATATTCCACGCACTGCCAAAACGATCTTTAATAACTGCGTCTTTAGCTTCTTTTAACCACCAGACTGTAACTTTTTTCTTGGTACTGTTAATAAGAAAATTAACTTTTTTAGATAAACTACTAGACACTTGATCAAGCGAATCATCTTTTGATACGTACGTACTTAGAATAATTTGCTTCATCAACTCAACACCACTTTTTTCTTCGTACGATTTATCTTCTAGTTTCCTAAGATCAGAAATCATCAAGTGAGATAAAACAGTTCTGAGGACAGTCGTATTCGATTTCTCGATGTCTAAACCATGCAAATCGGAAAGTTCATAGTAGTAATCTTTACCTAACCTAGATTTTGCACTCTTCAAAGATACACAACATCCTTGGCATGTCCATCGACTTTTAACACCGTAGGAAACATCGTTAACAGTTTTGTCTAAATCTGAAATAATTTGTTTCTTATAAACTGAATTAAATCTACTGATAATCATATTAGAAGCTCTGCCAAAATCACCCTTTTCTGCTAAATCGATAAACTTTTTTTTAAAGTTTTCATTTTCTTCTCCCTCAAACATACTGGTAAAAACTTCTGTATCATCCTTGTCTTCCAAATTAGAAAGATTATCCAAATTAGGGAAAATTTCATCTTTTATTCTTTCAGCAAATTTTTTAGAAGGTGAAACTTCAATTTTGGATTCGTTTTTAAGCTCTTGATTACTCTTATTTTTACTGTTGCAATCTTCCGCATTTTTTGTTTGCGACGTAGAAATAGAAATACTTTCTTTTGATTCGTTTTTTCTTACTTTTGCACCCGCAATTGACAAAGAACTAATAGCACCCATCAATAGTGATAAAAATTTTTTTCTCTTACTCATAACAACATCACCTCGCTTTTGTACAATATGCATATAATTATAGCTATTTTTATTTAATTTTTCAAGTACTACTTTTCCAACAATAATATCGACGTTGACATAATATACAAAAATTAATTACTTGAAAATCAAAAAAAATAAAACCTATTAGATTGTTTTATCTTTGCTATTTTTTATATTCATTATGATTATATGTTTTATTCAATTTGGCAATGATTTGAAAAAACAAGCATAGAAATAAAAGAAAATACGTGATAGAATGGGAAATCATATTTATCGGCGGTGTTTTAATGGAAATAAGAGTTCGATATGCCCCTAGCCCGACGGGGTATATGCATGTTGGAAATTTGAGGTCTGCACTTTATAACTATTTGGTGGCTAAATCGCTAGGTGGGAAGTTTATTTTGCGAATTGAGGATACCGATCAAAAAAGAAAAGTTGATGGTGCGGAGAAAATAATATTTGATACACTCGAGCAAACCGGTTTAGTTTGTGACGAGGGCCCTGGTATAGGCGGAAATTTTGGCCCTTATGTTCAGAGCGAAAGAAAAGAAATTTATAATAAACATGCTCTGGAACTGATAGGAAAAGGTGATGCATACTATTGCTTTTGTGCAAAATCTGAAGAAAATAAGTGTGACTGTAAAAATTTGGATCCTAAATTGGTAGAAAATTATATTAGTTCCGATAAGAACTATGTTATAAGACAAAAAATGCCTGAATGTGGAATATCTAGTTTTGATGATGTTGTCTTTGGACATATAGAAATTGAAAATGATCAGTTGGAAGATCAAATTTTGATAAAATCCGATGGTATGCCTACCTATAATTTTGCGAATGTCATAGATGATCATTTAATGAGAATTTCGCACGTCATAAGGGGATGCGAATATTTATCTGCTACTCCAAAATACAATTTGCTATATAAATCTTTTGGGTGGGAAATTCCCATATACGTTCATCTACCCCTGATTATGGGTAAAAATCCTGACGGTTCTGTCACAAAACTTTCTAAGCGTGCTGGAGCAGTTAGTTTTGTTGATCTGGTCAATGAGGGATATTTACCAGAAGCGATAATAAACTACATATCCTTTTTAGGTTGGAATCCCGGTTCTACTCAAGAAATTTTTTCTCTTGATGAGTTGGAAAAAGTTTTTTCTATAGACAATATAAGAAAATCTCCTGCAATTTTCGATTATGAAAAATTAGCATGGGTTAATGAACATCATATAAAAATGAAATCTGATGAAGAATTTGCAGATATACTAAGAAAGTATGTTGATTTTGAAACTAATCTTATAAAACTAGCAAAAATACTTAAACCACGAGTGTCTAAGTTAAGTCAAATTGAAAATATGATAGATTTTTTTCGACAGCGTCCTGATGTTGATAAGAATTTAATTATGAATAAAAAAAATAAATTAGATGAAAAAATAGCTAAAGAGATACTTTCCAATTCCATAGAAGTTCTGGAAAAGGTGGATAGGTGGGAAAATAGTGTTTTATTTGAAAACTTATCTTCTCTTTCTACGCAAATGAACATCAAAAAGAATGCTATTATGTGGGTTATAAGAGTATCAGCTTCTGGAAAAGAAGTAACACCAGGTGGGGCTACGGAAGTCTTAGAAATTCTGGGGAAAGAAGAATCAATAATTCGTCTTAAGAATGTTTTGAACAAACTTGTCTAGGATACTTTATAATTTTTATATTCTCAAAATGTATGAGACCAATGGTTCTATTCGAAAAATAAAAGTGCCTCATTTTGGATGTTTTTTTCTGAACATAGTTTTTTTTCTTTATTTCGTAGATTGGTTGGCATTAGTAAATAAATCTTAGAAAAAATCATTTAGTCTCATCCAGAGGTATCTTGAATAAATTTGTGTGAGGTGTTTTTATATGTTTGAAAATAATTTTATAAATTCCATAATTGAGGAAGATTTATCAGAAGGTGGAAGATGTTTTGGTAAAAAAATTCACACACGGTTTCCTCCAGAGCCAAACGGCTTTTTGCACATAGGACACGCTAAAGCTATATGTATCGATTTTCTATCAGCAAAAAAATTCGGAGGATTATGTAATCTTAGAATGGATGATACTAATCCTACAAAAGAAACCGTGGAATATGTAGAGGCCATAAAAAAAGATATAAAGTGGTTAGGATTCGATTGGGAAAATCGTTTTTATTATGCCTCTGATTATTTTGAAGAGATGTTTCAGAATGCAAGGAATTTAATAAAAAAAGGACTTGCTTATGTTTGTGATCTTACTGCTGAAGAAACTAAGCGCTTTCGTGGAGATTTATCAACTCCCGCTACGAGTCCGTTTCGTGAAAGACCTATTGAGGAAAGTTTGGATTTGTTTGATCGCATGAGGAAAGGAGAATTTCCAGATGGTACAAGAACTCTTCGTGCAAAAATTGATTTATCATCTGGTAACTTTAACATGCGCGATCCTGTTATTTATAGAATAATACATGCAAATCATAATCGTACGGGTTCTTCGTGGCCAATATATCCTATGTATGACTATGCACATCCAATAGAAGATGCTCTCGAGGGAATAACTCACTCTTTATGTTCTCTTGAATTTGAAGATCATCGTCCTTTGTACGATTGGGTTGTTAACAATATGGATATTCCGTTTAAGCCTCGTCAAATTGAGTTTGCGCGTCTTAATTTGGAGTATACAGTGATGAGTAAACGTAAATTGAAACAACTGGTTGACAGTAAAATTGTTTCTGGATGGGATGATCCTAGAATGCCTACTCTTTCGGGTTTAAGGGCAAGAGGATTTACTCCTGAATCGATACGTGATTTTTGCTCAAAGATAGGAGTTTCGAAATCTGTAAGCACGGTTGAATATAAAGTTTTAGAAAATTGTTTGCGTGATGACTTGAACAAACGTGCACAGAGGATTATGTGTGTTTTAGATCCTATAAAGCTCGTTATAGATAATTATCCAGAGGGTAAAGAAGAAATCTTTGAAGTTGAAAATAATCCCAATGATCCAAGTATGGGAATTCGTAAGATAATATTTTCTAAAGAACTTTACATCGAACGTGATGATTTTCGCAAAGAAGCAACCAAAAAATTTTTCAGATTATATCCAGGTTCGATAGTTCGTTTGAAATCTTCGTATGCAGTCTCTTGTGATAGTTTTGTAGAAGATGAAAATGGTAACATAAAAGAGGTTCATTGTAGTTATCATCCAGAGACCAAGGGTGGAAAAAATCTTGAGGGAGTAAAAATAAAATCCACGATTCATTGGGTTAACTCAGACCATTGTGTAAATTGTAAAATTAACATGTATGATCATCTGTTTAGTGTCGCAAATCCAGATTCTGAAGGCTCATTTTTAGATAAGATAAATCCTAACTCTCTTAGAGTTCTTTTAGAGTGTAAAATTGAAGATTCAATTAGAGATTTTGATTTAGAAACACATTTTCAATTTTTAAGAAGTGGATATTTTAAATACGTAGACAATCAAGACGGTACACCGATTTTTAATTCTTCGGTTTCTCTAAGAAGTAGCATTTGAAATCTGTTTGTTGAGCATAAGACAAAAAATATTGAATTTATTATATTTTGATTCAATTTTATGTAAATAAATCGTTCGCAGATGTAAGTGTAATATTTGTGGAAATGATTTATGTTTGGGCATTGTTAAAAGTAGATAGATGAAGTAAAATGCAAAATATGATGGAAGAGAAAAAATGCCCAAAATGTGGACGAAAAGAAAAAGTGAAAAATGAATTTATGAGAGGAAAACAAAGGTACAAATGTAAAAATTGCAGATGTAACTATACTGGTGGATGGCGTGGCTACCCGGATTATGTCAAATTATAAAGCAATTAAGTATTACCTTGAAGGGAACGGTTTTAGAGGAGTAGAAAGGTTAATGCATATTAGTCACGTATCTGTTATTAATTGGGGCAAGCAATTAGCTTCTAAAATTAAGAATATTCTTCGGGAAAAATAAGAAAGTAGATATTTTAAAACTTGACGAAATGTGCACAAACTTAAAAAAATATAGATTCGGACAGCAGTAAACAGAAAAACTAAAAACTTAGTTGGCTTCTTCGTGGGTGACAGCAGTTTTAAGAGCTTTGAAAGACTTTATGAAAATATTTCTCATATTGAGGCTAAATTTTATGCTACAGATAAATTTCCAGCATACGGTATTATCCTCCAAAACGAACATCTGATCGGCAAATCTCACACTCTTACCGTTGAGTGTATGAACCGTCTTTTTCGTCATTATCTTGCTCGTTTTGCTCGCCAAACTTAATGCTGGTCTAAAGCGATTGATAATTCTGTCATCCTGTCTTTGTATCGTCAGTTTGTTACTTATATCCATTTTTGGCATTGCCATGCTTGAAGAATTTGAAAAAAATTTTCTTGTGATCTGGTAGTTCTGTAAATGGCAAGTGGGTGTTGTTTTTCGATTAATTGTCAGGGATACTTTTTGTTTCATTGTAGACAATATATGTTGCATGGAATGTGCTGCCTGAAAGTTGCATCCGCATTTTTGTGTTTGTATCTTTATTTTGCAACGTTCAACTGAGGGATGGATATCAGTTTAAATTTATAAAGTATTTAAAAGTGATATTGATAAAAAAAAAATTAGCTTTAGAATGCATTTGTTGTTGTTTTGTGTAATTACAGAAATATCCAGGTAATTATGCCGTTGTGGCTATGTGATTTTTGATGAATTAAAAAAATCATTCACTCCAAAAAACATGCATAAAGCTAATTTTTTTTGGTAATTCTTATCATTTAATTTTTTTTCTTCATCAGCGTTTGATAAAAAACCACATTCGACCACAACAGAAGGAATTTTAGAATTTTTCAAAAGGAAAATTTCAGACTTTGATTCTTTTATTTCACGTTCGTTATTTTTCTGAATTTGATTGACAATATTTTCTCTTATTTTTAAAGCAAGATCGTCACTATTTGGATTATTGCTCGAGTAGAAAATTTGAGTTCCTGAGTATTTTTCATTAGGAAACTTATTCTGATGTATGCTAACAAAAATGCTATCTGGGCCAGAGTGCTTATGTATTATTGAAAGACGATTTTTTAAATCAGATCTTTTTTTTTGTCGAAGTTTAATAGCATCTTCATCATATATAGCTTTATCTTTTTCCCGAGTCATAACAGTGTCGTATCCAAGGAAACGAAGGATATCTCTAAAGTTGAGTGCGATCTCTAAATTGATATTTTTTTCTACCGTTCCATTTTTACCAACGGCGCCTCCATCTTCACCTCCGTGTCCGGGGTCTATTATAACTAATGGATTCAAATTATCTCTATGTGCTTTAATTGAAAGAAATGTAATAAGTGAAACAAAAAACAGAAATATACACAAAGAAATGCTAGTAAAAGCAATAGTTTTCCCTTTTGTAACAAATATTCTCAAGATTACCTCATTTATTTTTGATATTAAATATTTTAGAAAGATAACTTTTATGTTTACTTTCTGTTGTTTGGCAAAAATTAACCAATATGGTATCTTCGCCAACTACGCTGACATCTTCCCACCTTATTATTATGTCGTCATATCTTCCGAGTAAACCGAATAATTTTAACTTTCCATAAATGATTATCGAAACGATTTTAGCATCGCAGAGATCAATTTCAACATCACCTACAAACCCTATTCTCATTCCGTTCTTTATATTTATAACTTCTTTTCGTCTCAAATCAGTAATACTACAAAACAAAAAACGCCTCACAAATCAAATCTTAGCGTTTTTAATATTCCGATTTTTTGATTTCATTATTATTTATGCAACCAAAATAATATATATTCATGCCTCATAAAAAAGAAGTATCCACTAATCTGATAGGTACTCAAACCAAACAACCCGACCGCGATCATAGCCAAGAAATGATCGGTATTTACTACATTGATTAATGTCTACTACTGTATTGAAGACTCAAGATATTCATCGAGCTCTTCTTCTTCTTTTTTTCTTTTATTTTCAAAAAGTAAGATAAGAGAAATTGTAGCCGAAGCTATCAATAAGATTGCCGCCAATATCGACCACAATAGGCTCCTATTCTTTTTTTCATAAACATAAAACATATTCAAAACCTCCAAAAATATAAAATACGCTTTCCATTGTACCACATTGTGTAATGCACATACACATATTCAATTTTAGGCATTGCTAAAAGTGCACAGAAGACAAATAGCCGCGGTATGAAAACAATAATAGGGAGTAAACAATCATATTTAAACTTTTAGACCAGCAGTAAGTTTTGAGAGTAAAGCGTACAAGACAACGACGAAGAAGACAGTTCATATGTTTACCCTCCGTTTGAGGAGAAAGTAGGTGGTCAAATGATCGATCCTCTTTGGTTTTTATTTGCTGTATCCAAATTTGTTTACAATGAATGGAAACAATACAGAAATCGACACCCACAGAACAAGCGTGATCGTCGGAAAAAGAGATAAATTAACCTCACGACGAACTCGCGGACAAGTCGTACTTTTATTATATGAAATATATGATAGAAAATAAACTAATTATAGAGTTAAGACACAACTTGCACCTCCTAGATTTGATATAGTACTTCCAAAAGCGTATGCGATCTTGCCACTGCTGTTGACCCTAAACCAATTCCAATGTTCAGTTAGTGCAGTTCCGTTTCCACATTCTAGCATCACTTATCCCTGTATCGTATTCATAATAAGTGTCATGGGTACCCGTAATTATGAATTGAATTGTTTTACGGTATAAAGTGGAGCCATATATCCAAGAATCTAAATGTCTTTCAGAAGTCTTAGACAAGAAAGTCCGTTTATATAGTCTATTGAGTATACCGAATTACTTGAACCAGTAGCATAAGAAGTGCGAATGGTTGGAATAGCATTTGTAACCGCATTTTGCGACATAACATTAGTTGTTGATGAGCCAGCGCTTTGTACTATTGATGGTATTGTTGGCTTATTCGATAAATCACTGTACGAACCTGAAGTTGCTACAGTTGCTAAGCTAAAAGAAGAAACGAAATTACTATCATTTGTCAGATCGCTAGTTTTTGTAGGAATTGTAGGTTTATTCAATAAATCACTGTATGAACCTGAAGTTGCTACAGATGATAAGTTTGATAAATCAGCTTTGTTTGAAAAAACGGTTGTAACTGCATTCTTAGACATAACATCGGTTGTTGATGTACCAGTTTGATTGACAACTGTTGTTTTATTTGCCTCTTGTTCGATATTTGCAAACTTATTTTTATCCGAAGAAGTGTAATCTTCAGTTGATAGTCCCTTACAAGTAATCTTATCGACTTTATCACCTAATAGAGTATCTGTTTGAGTTTTGCTGTAGAAATTAGTCGATAAATCAGTGCTTGAAACGAAATCACTATCATTCGTTAAGTCACTCGTTTTACTTAGAATGTTTGGTAATCCTGATAAATCGCTGTATTGACCGTTTGTTGCAACTGTACTTAAATCATTTGTCATTTGTGTTTGCTTTTGAACTTAGCAAATTATCTGTTTAGGATTTATTGTAATAACTTTCAGATAAATCAGAATTTGAAACAAAGTTACTATCGTTTGCTAAATCGCTGGTTTTTGTGGGAATATTTGGCTTATTTGACAGATCAATATATGAACCAGAGTGCGCAACGGTTGATAAATCATTTAAATTTGCCTTTTGTGAAAGAATGGAAGAAACCGAATTTTGAGACATAACTTTGCTTGTACTTTGTCCGGTTTCTTGCACAATTTCTGGGATATTTAATTCACTTAGATATATTTACTTTGTTTTCAGCGTCAAGTATAAGTTCGACGTTATCGATCTTGACACCTTGAATTCCGGCTTTACCGTCAATAACTCCTGCAACGTTGCATCAATTACCTGTTCTTGGAATCTCGAGTTATACTTTGCCATTTTGCCTCCGAACTTGAAAGATGTTCTATAAATTGTTTTGCTTATTTGAGTTTTCTGCTTAATTCGGTTTTAATATGATCAATCTTAGGAGCAATTTGATGTTTAGCAATTTGAAAATTCGAAACAACTTTGAGTTGATCTTTCATCTGTAGGGACTTCATCATAATCGAGAATACAATCGTCGAATTTACAATGAAAACAATTACCATCACACTTTTGTTTAGACATTGAACCCTCAAAAAACAACATCTACAAAGTTTTGTAGACATCAAGTAGAGTTAGAAATTAATTGAAATATGAACAAGTTTATGGTAACATCAGTACCAGCGTAGCCTGGAAGTACGGGTTCATTTCTCCAAATCTGACTGTCTGTCAGAGAAAGGAGGGATGATTATGAGCTTAAAGACTTTGATTAAAATATTGACTATCATTTTGCTGATACTTCAAATTTTAAATCAATTAAAAAGCTACCGTGCTGAATTCACGGTAGTAATTAACATTTCAATATGATATTAATGAATCCGTCACCAGATTACGCTATTATTCTACCACAAAAAGCTTAAATGTCAAGTCGAAATTGGTTGAATTTTGGAAGCATAACCCTTCCAAGCTTTCCTATATGCATCAACTGATTCTGCTGGAATGTAGATGACTAAATTTGAGGAAGTACCTAAAAAGACATCGTTACCCAAAGTAGGCGGTGCAGTAACTTGAATTGTCACACCTGTAAGACTAGTGCAACGATAAAAAGCTGCGTGTCCAATACTGGTAACGTTTTGTGGAATAGTTATGTTTGCAAGATTTGAATAACTATTGAGTGCATTCTGGCTAATAGATGTCACACCATTTGGAATCGTTATACTTTCAAGTGATCTACAATTGTAAATGCACATTGTCCAATATATGTGTTACACTACTTGGAATTGTTATATTTGTGAGGGCTTGACAACCATAAAAAGCATACATTAGGAATACTGGTTAAACCACTTGGTAAAGTAACGCTTGCAAGCAAGGTTCAATTTTCAAATACGCGACTGCCCAGACTAGTACAACATTGTGGGATTATTACATTTGTAAGTGCGTTGCAGGAATTAAAAGCAGGGCCACCAATTTCTGTTATATTATTTGGGATTGTCATGTTTATTAAGGAAGTACAACCATTAAAAGTATAATTCAAAATACTGGTTAAATTGCTTGGTAGAGTAACGCTTGCAAGTGAGGTGCAATTTTCAAATACACAATCTCCCAGATTAGTACAACTTTCTGGAATTATTATGCTTGTAAGTGAACTGCAAGAATTAAATGCGCTCCTGCCAATGCCAGTTATACCGTTTTGAATTGTTATATTTGTTAAGGCATTACAATTATAAAAACACACCCAACCTATATATCTTACACTGCTGGGGATTACTACATTTGTAAGAGAAGTACAATCTTGAAAAGCAGCACTATCAATCTGGGTAACACTATCAGAAATAATCACATTTGAAAGATTACTACAATTAAAGAAAGCGTAACTACCTATAATAGTTACACCATACGGAATGTTTATACTTGTAATACTTTTATCAAGAATTGAAGATAAAGTTATTTCATCTGTTAGAGTTTTGTTTTGCATAATTACTTGTGACATATGTGGCAAACTCATTAAATTATAAATTTATTGAAATATGATCAATTTTATGGCATTATAATTCATGGCGTAACTTGGGAGTACGGGTTTATTTCTCCAAATCTGACTGTTTGTTAGAGGAAGGATGGGTGAAAATGTTTGGGATAATCTTATAATTTTTTTAATTGTTATTTATTGCTTTCCAAATTATCTTCTTGATTTTGAAGAACAAACAAGCAAAAAAACAAACTACCGTACCACCAGTATAGTTACATCCGCAATGTTTATACTCGTATCTTTGCTTCCCTTAGTAAAATCTACTCTTTGTTTTTTCTGTCTGTCCAAATTTTGGACACTTCATTTTCTGTATCTTCTCTCTATCATTCGTATCCTATTTTTGCAATGTCAGGTAAGTTCACGTACCCATTTCGTGAGTGTGTTTTTTCGATAAACATTTGTATTTTTTTAGTAGTAGTTATATAATAAGCATGGTCAAGTTATGAATTGACTTTTGAGGAGGAGTAAAAATATGAACAGTAAAAGGATGTTATCAATTGCCTTATCTTCGTTGATGTCGTTAAATTCATTTGCGGGTGCTGTTCCAAGAGTTAAAAATGTCAAAGAGATGGAGAATTTAAAAGGCAAAAATCTTACCGTTAATCCAAGATTGAGTGCTAAGAGGAGATCGGTGGCCAAAAGAGGGCTGGCAACCAAAATAAATCCAAGATCGAATGATAAAAGAAAATTATTGGCTAAAGGAGGATTGGCAATCAAGATGGATCCAAAGAGGAGGATTCTTGGATTAAAATCTGCAAATTTGGTTAGGAATTTTAGAAATGTGAAAAGAAAACCTGCAATTGCTAATGCAGCTTCTGTTGGTGGAAGGCGTGTCCCAAATTGGACGTTTTATGGCACTGCTGGAACGCTCGGAACTGGAGTTACGATTGGTAGTGGAATCGTAATTGGGAAAAAGTTGCACGGGAGTTCCAAAAAGACGGGTCAACTTCTAGAGAATGTAGAAGAAATTTCATATGCATCTACTGATGTAAGTAGCGTGGGCTCAGAAAATTCGTCTAGCTCTGATATAAAAATGGTTCAATATGGCAATCAAGTTCCAGAAAATGAGGTAAAATCTTCACTTGATTCTATGGATGTTGAAAACGCTAATGAAGAAAATAATGAATTCCCAGGAAATGTGTCTAACTTTAGCATGTCGACGGCCCAAGAAATGTATCAGGCGCCAAAGGGAGAAAATTTGCACGTATTTAATGGACCAAATGTCGAAGAAAATGTGTACCAGCAAGTCGAAGGGGAAGTTCCATACGTCAATGAGCAGCATGAAGTTACGGCTGTGAAGAAATTGGAAGGTGAAGAAGCAGAAAAAGAAAAAACGAAACTCCTAAAAAGCATAGAAGATAACGTCAGCTTAGCTTTTTACGAATACAAAAACAGCAAAGGAACCAAATGGTTTCCAATTCTTGAGCAAAAAATAGGCAAAGATAAGTATTCGTGTGGTGCTTTGGTATGTTTTATAAAAAGTAATTTCAATGGGGAACCAGAATGGGAAGATCTCCCAGTACTTTTTGATGTTAGTGGTAAGGAACATGGCAAAATGGAAATTTATTTTCAAAAAATTAAGAGTAGTTTCTGTGAAAGTTTTGGATGTGAAGCTGTGTTGTTCGATGATTTTGAGCACCCGGACTTTGAAAAATGCAAAACGAAGCTGACAAAAGGTGATATTGGTATATTCCAAGGTGCTGTAGAATATAAGCTTAATAAACTTTTTGAGGAGCATGGATTGGAATACAGTGATGACGTATTGTATAAGCGGTTGAAGAAGTTCGGCCTTGGAATTGCTACTAAGTATTTTGTACAGATGGGGATTTTGTGGCGTGATTCGCGTGTTCCGCTTTTCTATGACCCGTGGAGTTGTAATTACCAAAAATAAAATGAATTTGATTTTATTTTGAAAGTGTTCTATAATTAGAACACTTTTTTAAGTGTGGGGGTTAGTGTGAAAAAAGACTCTCAGTTCACCTATAAAGGAATTCCTCTCGCGCGGTGTGGAAATTCCATATTCTATGGAGATTCCTCAAAGGATCGGGTTGTGCGGATTGATGTTATCTCCAGAAAAAAAGTGAAGGATATTGAAATTCCAGATAAGCTTGAGGTAAAATTGGTAAATACGGTATTGGCTTCCAAGGGGAATGTTAAAAGTTCGGTCAAGTCTAGCGAGAAAAATAGTTTGTATTCGTGCCTGGATTTAGCATTTGCTTGGCTCGAAAGGTTAGCTTAGTTGAGGTGGTGGTTGTAGTGACTTTATTCGAAATTGTGATTGGTGTATGTCTTACTGTTTTGAGCATATCTATTGTAGCAATCGTTCTGTTTCAGGAGGGTAAAGAGCAGAGCATGGGTGGTGTTGTTACTGGAGGAGAAAAAGATTCGTATTTGAGTAAACATAAAAATAGAATCATTGATGCGTTTTTAGTCAGGTGGACTCGTGTTATTGCGATTACGTTTTTCGTATTTGTTATATTGTTGAATATGGCGGAAACTTTCCACTGGTTCGGAGTAAGTTGAGGATTTTATTGTGAGTGATTTTGAGTATGGTGCTAATGAGATTCAGGTATTAGAGGGTCTTGAAGCTGTTCGAAAGCGTCCTGGTATGTACATCGGGTCTACGGGCCCGCGGGGGCTTCATCATCTGGTTTATGAAATTGTTGATAACTCAATTGATGAGGCTTTGGCTGGTTTTTGCACTAACATTTCGGTTGATCTTCTCGATGATGACGTGGTGAAAATCAGAGATAACGGGCGTGGCATTCCTGTTGGAATTCATCCTAAGATGGGAATTCCGGCTGTGACGGTTGTCTTTACTGTTCTGCATGCGGGAGGTAAATTTGGTGGCTCGGGATACAAAGTCTCGGGAGGATTGCATGGTGTTGGTGCCTCCGTTGTGAATGCGCTTTCTGATTGGCTCATTGTCAGAGTTTTTGATGGTTCATATGTCTATGAGCAGAGGTTTGAGCGTGGAGTTCAAAAATCGGAGTTGAAAAAATCTGAAAACAATGAGGAATCGGGAACTGAAATTTTGTTCAAGTTTGATCGCTCTATTTTCAAAGAAGTTGAAAATTATAGTTTTGAAACTTTGTCTAATCGCTTGAGGGAGCAGGCTTTTTTAAATGCTGGTTTGAGTATATCGTTAAGTGACCATAGAGGTGAAGAGGTTAAATCGGAAAATTTCAAGTACAGCGGTGGAATTTCTAGTTTTGTTGAGTTTTTACGTAAGCAGCGTGCTATTGACTCTTTGCATGATGACGTTGTGAGCTTTAGTGCAGAAGACGACAAAATCTGTTATTTTGAAGTCTCTCTGCAGTTTAACTCTAGTTACAATGAGCTTATTTTATCTTTCGTAAATAATATTCACACAACTGAGGGCGGAACTCACGAAGATGGGTTTAAGGCCGCTCTGACTCGTGCCGTAAATGACTATGCGTTTACTTTTAAGATTCTGAAAGAGAACGATAAAAAGTTTACTGGCGATGATGTTCGTGAGGGATTATGTGCCGTCATAAACGTGAGAATGCAAAATGCTCAATTTGAAGGCCAGACTAAAACAAAGTTAGGAAATCCTGAAGTTAAGCCATTTATCAATGAGGTTGTATATTCTAAGTTCAAAGAATATTTAGAGGAAAATCCTAATTTTGCAAAAATACTTATGGAGAAGGTAGTTTCCTCGGCCAAGGCAAGAGAAGCAGCTCATAAGGCTAGAGATCTTGCTAGAAAAAAGAATGCTATGGAAACCGCATCTCTTCCTGGCAAGCTTGCTGATTGTCAATCCAAGAATCCTGAAGAAACTGAACTTTACATTGTAGAGGGTGATTCCGCAGGAGGTTCTGCAAAAGGTGGAAGAGATCGTCGTTTTCAAGCGATACTCCCATTATGGGGTAAAATGCTCAATGTTGAGAAAGCTCAGCTCGCAAAAGTGTATGTTAATGAAAAACTTCTTCCGGTTATTACAGCATTAGGATGTGGAATCGGCGTTGATTTGGATATCTCAAAGATAAGGTACCATAAAGTTATAATTATGGCCGACGCTGATGTCGATGGTTCACACATACGAACTTTGTTATTGACGTTCTTTTTTAGATTTGCTAGACCTGTTATAGAGAGTGGATATATGTACATAGCTTGTCCGCCTCTTTATAGGGTGACCAAGTCCAAATCGAAGAATCATTTTTATGCCTTTTCAGATGAAGAACGTGATAAGTTAATTGCAGAGTTAGGCGGATCGGTAGAGGTTCAGCGTTATAAGGGTCTTGGAGAGATGGATTCTGACCAACTTTGGGAAACTACTATGAATCCCGAAACTCGTACTATGCGTAAAGTTTCTCTTTTTGATGCCTCGGAAGCTGACAGGGTGTTTTCCGTTCTTATGGGAGAAAAAGTCGAGCCACGTCGTGAATTTATTGAGAAAAATGCGAAATACGTTGTTAATTTGGATGTGTGATTTTTTTATTATGTTTTAATTAGTTAGGAGAAAAAATTGTGAATAATGAGATAAATAATACTATTAGGCCAAATTCTGGTCCACCAGTTGGTAAAAGTCCATTTAGGGGCAAATTCCTCTCTAAAAAGGGAAGAGTATCTCCAATAAGAGTTATTTTTTTAGGCGGTTTAAATCAAATTGGAAAGAATATCACTGTTATAGAATCTGAAACTGATATCATAATCGTTGATTGCGGTACGGCGTTTCCTGATGGTGAGATGTTGGGTGTTGATCTTGTTATACCTGATTTTAGTTATTTGGAGTCTAAAAGAGATAAGATACGCGGCTTGGTTGTAACTCATGGGCATGAGGATCACATTGGTGCAGTCCCATATCTTTTAAAGAAGATGAATATTCCTATTTATTCAACTCCTCTTACTATTGGATTGATATCTTCGAAGCTCAAAGAGCGTAAGTTAATGGGAAATGCAAAGCTTTTCACGTATAGGGCTGGGCAGAGCTTCAATGTTGGGTGCTTTAAGGTCGAATTTATACATGTAAATCACTCTATCCCAGACGCTGTTGCTCTTTGTATTTCTACTCCATGTGGGAAGATAATTCACACTGGAGATTTTAAGATCGACTGTACTCCTTCTAGGGGGTCAATGATTGATCTTGCGAGATTTTCAACTTTAGGAAGTGAGAATATTCTCTTATTGATGGCAGACTCAACGAACGCAGACAGGGAAGGATATACGAATACAGAAAAAAATATCAACGAATCTTTTGAAAATTTGTTCAATAAAGCCGGAGATAGAAGAATTATAATTGCTACGTTCGCTTCAAACATAGGGAGAATTCAGCAGATTATAGATTGTGCGGTTCGTAATAATAGAAAAGTTATGTTTTCTGGTCGGAGTATGTTAAATTATGTTTCTATTGCTACTGAACTAAAATACATATCGGCACCTGATGGGGTAATAGTTGATATTGATCATCTGGGAGATTATAATGCGAGTGAGGTCGTCTTGGTTACGACTGGAAGTCAAGGTGAGCCAATGTCTGCCCTGTATAATATGGCATTTTCTCAACATAGAAAGGTAGAAGTTGGGCCTAATGATTTCATAATTATTTCTGCACATCCGATCCCAGGAAATGAGAAAATGATAAATAACGTCGTGAACGAATTGATGAATCTTGGATGTGAAGTTATATATGAATCGATGTATGAGGTACACGTTTCTGGTCACGCGTGCCAAGAGGAACTCAAAATAATACATGGGTTGGTTAAGCCAAGATTTTTTATTCCGGTTCATGGAGAATGTAAGCATTTGAAGAAGCATTCTATGTTGGCGAAAAATATGGGAATGCAAGATTCGAATATTTATGTTGGTGGCCCTGGTGACATAGTAGAAATAACTCCGTTTTCTATGAAGTGTGTTGGAAAGGCAGAATGTGAAACCGTTATGGTTGATGGTCTTGGAGTTGGGGACGTAGGAAGTGTAGTTTTAAATGATAGAAAGCACTTAAGTCAGGATGGAATAATTGTTGTAGTGGCTGCGGTTAGCGTAAGGGAAAAAATGGTGAAAGCGGGACCAGATATAATTTCACGTGGATTCGTATATGTTAAAGAATCGGAAGGTTTAATGGCAACCGCGAAGCGCATAGCGTTTAAGTCAATTTCTAGTTGTTTTGATGAGGATTCGTTTGATTGGAGTAATTTGAGAACAAGGTGTCGAGATGACCTTTATAAGTATTTTCACGATAAAACACACAGGAAACCTATTATACTACCGATAATAATGGAGGTTTAAAAGTGGCAAAAGTAGTTCTTTTGAAAGATATAGATAAATTGGGGACTGTTGGGAAAATAGTCGATGTAAAAGACGGATATGCTCGTCATTTAATTTCGAGCGGTAAGGCAGTAGTTGCTAATCAAAATGAGATTCAGAAGTCGAAAGATAGGAAATCATCGGAAGAATACGCCGAGTTGCTTGATAAGAAAGAATCTGAAAGAATTTTTGGTTTAATTAATGATCAAATTGTTGATGTGAGCGTTAAGGCTGGTGATAACGGTAAGCTACTCGAAAGTGTAACTAATGCGAAAATCTCAGATTTGATGAAAAGCAAGTTTGCCGTTGAGATACCGAAAAATAAGATAAAGATTGAAAATAACGATAATCGCATTTATTCGTTTGGTGCGCACGATGTTTCGGTACATCTTTTTAAAGATATTATTGCTAATGTTCGAGTGAATGTTGTTCAAGAAAATATTTGAGGAGTTTTTATGGAATCGTTATCTGATAAAGAAATAAAGTTACAAATGGAGAAAGTATTATCTTTTTTAGATGATAACTATAAGCAAATTCACGTGGGACGCGCTAATCCTGCGATCTTAGATAGGGTTCGAGTGGATTATTACGGTTCACAAGTTCCGGTAAGTCAAATAGCAACAGTTTCATCGGAGGCAAGAAGTCTTATAATCAAGCCGTGGGATATTTCTTTATTAAAAGAGATTGACCGTTCTATTCAAAAAGAAAATTTGGGTGTAACTCCTCAAAATGATGGTGAAAAGATAAGAATAAATTTCCCTCCGCTTAGTGGTGAGGAACGTGTTCGAATTTCTAAAGAAGTTTCAAAAATGGCGGAAGATGCAAAAGTATCAATTAGGAACGTTCGCAGAGATTTTATCTCAAAAATAAACAATCTGAAAAAAAACAAAGATATAACAGAGGATGAAGCTTCAAGATCGGAAAAGAAAGTTCAAGAGTGTACAGATTCCTTTGTAAAGAAGATTGATTCCCTCAAGGAAGTCAAAACGAAACAAGTTATGGAGGTCTAAAAATTTTAGATTATTCGAAGTTAGTAGTTCCAAAACATGTTGCTATCATAATGGATGGGAATAGAAGATGGTCTAAAGCTCGTTTTGTGCCAAATAGTGCTGGATACTTTGAGGGTTCTAAGGTTGCTCGTCGTATAGTTCAATATGCTCAGAAGATCGGTGTTGAGTATTTGACTCTGTTTGCGTTTTCTAGTGAAAATTGGAAGAGATCGAAGCAAGAAGTAGATTTTTTGATGTCTTTTTTTTACTCAAAATTGAAAGAACTAGTTATTAGAAAACTAAAAAGCGTTAGATTAAGATTCATAGGAAGAAAAACTAAAATTTCAGATAAGCTTGTTCACCTAATGGAGGAGGTTGAAGCGGAATCTAATTCGAATAATGGCATAATAGTTAACATAGCGATAGACTATGGTTCAAGAGGGGAAATAGTCAATGCCTTAAAGAAAGTTTTTGAGGACGTTTCTTCTGGAAAAATTTTGATAGACGAATTAAATGAGGGATTATTTAATAATTATTTGTATACAGGCGGGGCTCCTGATGTTGATTTGTTTATAAGAACAGCTGGTGAGAATCGTTTTTCTAATTTTCTTTTATGGCAGTCTGCATATGCTGAATTTGTGAGCACAAAAGTTCTTTGGCCAGATTTTTCAAATGAAGATCTTGACAGCGCCATTTTGGAGTTCAATAAGAGGAATCGTACGTTTGGGTGTTGATTTCTTTATGACATATTTTTTATTTGAAAATTTAGTTATTTAGGTGTAGAATAGTATTGTTAGCAGTGTGCTTGCATTTACGGTGTTCAAGTTATTTTTACGAGGTGATGTTTTATGGGTATGATGGAAGATCTTTATATAAAAATTCGCGATAAGGTGAACGAACTTGGTAAGACCACGGGGAAGTATGTTGATATATCTAAGTTGAAAATCAAAGTTGCTGAATGCGAAAATGATATTAGTATCAAGAAGCAAAAGATAGGGAATATAGTTTTTGAGCGCATACAAAGTGGTGATAGTTTCGATGTCTCTGATGTTATTGATATAGTTGGCGAGATAAAAGATCTCATGAAATCGAAAGTTGAGTATGAGACTAAGATTAATAAACTCAAAGGTAAGTGTGTTTGTGGTGTCTGTAAGTCTTTGAATAACTATGATGCGCAGTATTGTTCTTCGTGCGGTAATGATCTTTCCTCTGATGACTCTTGCAAGCATGAGCAAGAAGATGATGGCAAAATTGATTCTACAGAAGTTAATTGATTGTGATTTTATTTAATGATTGTTTCGCTTATAATTGTTGCAAGAGATGCTGCTAGTTCTCTTCCTAATCTTTTTGATGATATTTTGAATCAGGTTTATGATAAAAAGAAGATCCAGTTGATATTTGTCGATAGCATGTCATGTGATGATACATTTGGGATGTTTAGAAACTTCAAGAATTGCCACAATGAGGAGTTTCTGTCAGTGGTTTTGAAAAAGAATCCGAAGAAAATTTTGCCATGTGGGTGCAATATTGCTTTAAAAGAAGTTGTAGGTGATCTTGTCGTCAGAGTTGATGCTCATTCGCGTATAGAGAGTGATTTTATTTCAAATAATGTCCTTTTGCATGAACGAGGAAAGTTTATAACCGGTGGTACTACGCGAAACATATCAGATGGTGAATCTAGTTATAAAAAATTGATATTATTTCTTGACGATTCGTTGTTTGGTTCTGGCATTGCAAGATTTAGAAGTAGCAAAAAAAGTGAGTATGTTAGCACTTTGGCTTATGCTATGTATGATGTTTGTGTTTTTAGAGATGTTGGAGGATATGATGAGCGTCTTGCAAGGACCGAAGATAACGAAATTCACTATAGGATGCGAAAAAAGGGGTATAAGTTCTTTTTGAGTGGAAATATATGTTCGTATCATTATGTGCGCGGGAATTTGTCTTCTATGCTTAAACAAAAGTTTTTGAATGGCAAGTGGATTGGACTAACGTTGGGGATTTCTCCTAAGTGTTTTTCTGTTTATCATTTTGTTCCTTTTTTGTTTGTAATTTCTATTTTATTTTCTCTAGTTGCACTTTTATTTTCGATTAAATTTCCTATTCTTATTTTAGGTACTTCTTATCTTATGGCGGATTTACTTATGTTTATTTTTTCATTAAAGGGCACAAAGTTCGAATTCATATATTTGTTATCTCCAATTTTGTTTTTTTGCCTACATATATTTTATGGTTTTGGTACACTGGTCGGTTTGATTATTCTTCCATTTTGGAAGTCAAAAAGCGAAAATCATAAATGCGATGAAATAGAAAACATAAAAAGGATATTTGAAAAACAATCGATTGATAGTGAAAGAATGCTAAATTGAGTATAAATTACGAAACACAGAAGTACCATGAACAAAGGTGAGGTACTAAAAATTATGTAAGCGGCAGAATTTATTTTTTATTCTAAAACATTAGGCTTTTGATTTTTTACATTATAATACATTTATAATTTGTTTTATTAACCTATCTCTATTAGCTATTTAGTTTTATATGCTAACTTGAGTGTAAAATATAATGAATTTAATATTTTAATTTAGAATATGCTCCACTTATGTTGCTCCAGATTTTTTTATTTTGGAGTATTTTTATATTTTGCACAGTTTATTTATGTTTAATAATATTTTTATTTGTTGTTCTTTTCGTAGTTGATATAATAATCTTGTTTCATTTTGGAAGTTTTTGAGGTATGACTATGCGTGAAGTTATAATTGTTGGTGCAGGGCCCGCAGGTATGACATCTGCTATTTATTTGGCGCGTGCGGGATTTCATCCTTTGATTCTGGAAAAAGAATTTTATGGCGGAAAAATGAATTATACTAATAAAATAAAGAACTATCCTGGATTTGATGATATTTCAGGTGTTGATCTTTCTGAAAAGATGTTTGGATGTGTCAAGGGGTTAAATGTTGAGTTTGAGTATGCCAATATCATAGATTCACGTCTATCAGAAAATATCAAAGTATTAGTATCTTCTAACCAAAAGGAATACAAAGCAAATTGTGTAATAATATCCACTGGTCTTAAAACGAGATATTTAAAGTGTAAGGGTGAAGATGAGTTCAAAGGTAGGGGAGTGTCATATTGTGCTACTTGCGATGGCTTTTTCTTTAAGAATCTTGATGTTTGTGTGATAGGGAATGGAAGCGTAGCAATTGAAGAGGCTATTTATCTTTCTTCGATCTGTAGTAAAGTATTTTTGATAATAAAAGATAAGTTTATTAATGCTGATGATAATGCTATTCAAATGGTAAGTGAAAATGACAAAATAGAAGTTATGTTGAATACGTCTGTAAAAGAGATCAAAGGAAATGATAAAGTAGAATCCTTAGTTGTTAAGTCATCTGATAAAGAATTTGAATTGAATTTGCGCGGAGTGTTTATATCTCTTGGAAGCGAACCTGAGGGAAGTGCTTTTTCTGAGTTAAAATCAAATGAGTTTGGATATTTTGAATCAAATGAATTATGTGAAACTAACATAGATGGCGTGTTTGTTGCGGGAGATTGTAGAAATAAGTTTTTACGTCAAATAGTTACTGCTACCTCCGATGGTGCAATAGCGGCTTCTCGTGCTGTAAAGTATATAAAAATGCTATCTAAAAAATGTGTTATGTCGAAAAGCTTATGATTGATTTTCTTAAAGATATAAAATCCATGACTCTAGAAGAGTTAATAGGCGATTTTGCTTCTATGGGATTAAAAAAATATAAAGCAGAACAAACTTTTAAATGGATATCAAAAAATGTGAAGTCGTTCGATGATATGTCGGATTTATCGAAAGATTTGCGTTCAATTTTAAAACAGAAGTACAAAATAATTAGTGCCAAAATTTTAAAGCGATTGGAATCTAAAGACGGCACTAAGAAGTTTATTTTTGAACTAGAAGATGGTGCAATAATCGAGTCAGTTCTAATGAAGTATAAGTTTGGATATTCTGTTTGTGCTTCTACTCAGGTGGGATGTAAAATGCGATGTAAATTTTGTGCAAATTCTAATTTGACTTTTTCTAGAAATCTTTATGCATCGGAGATTTTATCCCAAGTTCAAGAGATATCATCAAACGAAGGAGTTACGGTATCTAATATAACTCTTATGGGGGTTGGTGAACCGTTTGATAACTACGAGAATGTAATTAAGTTTATAAAAATAGCAACATCTCAGAAAGGAATGTCTATCGGTATGCGTCGAATTTCTATTTCTACGTGCGGCATTTGTGATAAGATTATTAGGTTTGCAGATGAAAAAATAAGTGCTACCCTTTCAGTATCTTTGCATTCAGTCGATGATAGTATTAGAAGTTCTATAATGCCAATAAATAAAGCATTTGGAGTAGAAGAATTAAAAAAAGCTTGCAGATATTATAATAAAGTCTCTAACAAAAGAATTTCATTTGAATACATAATGCTTAATGGAATAAATGATTCTAAAAAAGACGCTAAAAATTTATCGTTATTTCTCAAAGATTTAATATCACATGTGAATTTGATTCCCGCTAACAATGTGAAGTATAATGGCCTGAGTGCTACGTCGACTGAGCGAATATATGTTTTTGCAAATTGGCTAATGTCTTTTGGTGTGAACGTAACGATTCGTAGAACTTTAGGGCCTGATATAGATGCGTCATGTGGTCAGCTGAGAGCGAAATTTTTAAGCGGAGAAAATTATGAATGTAGTTTCAAAGACCGATAAAGGATTAGTTCGCAAGACAAATCAAGATTCAGTGAAATCGCTAGTACTAAGTGATTGGTGCCTTTCGGTTGTTTGCGATGGAATAGGAGGAACTTCTGGAGGTGATATTGCGAGTAAAATTGCATCTAGCTTCATTTGTGATTATTTTAGTAAATTTAAATCAGATGACATAAAAAAAATGATGTTTGAAAGTTTTTCTCTTGCAAATGAAGAAATTTTAAAAATAGCTCGGGAAAATGCTAGTGTCTCTGAGCTTGGGACTACGTGTGTTGCAGCATTTGTTTCCTCCAAGGGAAGTGTATATATTTCTAACGTCGGTGATAGTCGTGCGTATATTATTTCGAAGTCTTGTATAAAGCAAATTACAGAAGATCATTCGATAGTTAACCAATTGGTCATGGAGGGAAAAATTACTCCTGAGCAAGCAAGATCTGCACCAAATAAAAATATCATCACTCGCGCACTCGGGTGCAGTAATTCTCATCCGGATTATTATAGTTTGAGTATGAAAGATGGAGATAAAATTCTTCTTTGCACTGATGGTTTATCTAATCACGTTTCCGATGATGAAATTTATGATATAGTTTCAAATAATTCTCCCAGTGAATCGTTAGAGAGGATGATCAATAAGGCTAATTCTTCTGGCGGAACTGATAATATAACCGTTTCTATTATTTTTTAATTTTCGGAGGAAACTTTGGATAGGTACGTAGGTAAAAGACTAGATGCTAGATACGAAGTTCACGAGTTAATCGGCGTTGGAGGAATGGCCCTTGTTTATAAAGCTTATGATGTTATTGAAGCTAGAAATGTTGCTATAAAAATTCTCAAAGATGAGTATTTTGGCGATAAAGAGTTTATGAGAAGGTTTCAAAACGAATCTAAAGCGATTTCTGTTCTTTCGCATCCGAATATAGTTAAAGTTCTGAATGTAAGTTTTGGAACTAATTTTCAATATATAGTCATGGAGTTTATATCTGGTGTAACGTTAAAAGAATATATGGCAAGTAATGGTAAGATCAATTGGCGCGATGCATTAAAGATAATAGAGCAAGTTCTTAGTGCACTTTCGCATGCACATTCAATGGGGGTTATCCATAGAGATATAAAACCACAGAATATTATGATTTCCGATGATGGCTCTGTTAAAGTCATGGATTTTGGAATCGCGCGATTTTTTAACAGTAAAACTCAAACCATGACCAATCGAACCATAGGTTCGGTACATTATATTTCTCCTGAGCAGGCCAAAGGATTCCCTTCTAATGTTCGTTCAGACATATATTCTGTTGGCGTTATGCTTTATGAGATGTTGACTAATAAATTGCCTTTTGAGGCTGATAATGCAGTTTCTGTTGCGATAATGCAGATGCAGGTAAATCCTCAGCCCTTGAGGAAAATTGATCCGTTAATTCCACAAGCACTTGAAGAGATTACTTTAAAAGCCATGCAAAAAGACCAAGAAAATAGATATTCCTCCGCTAATGAGATGCTAAAAGATATTTACGATTTTAGAAATAATAATAATATAAAATTTGGGTATGATTCATGTTTTGTTGACGATAGTCCTACCCGAGTTTTGTCTAGTGGTGCGGTAAATTCCATCAAAGATAACAAGGAAGAAGAAAAGGAGAAGAAGAAAAAAACGTTATTCATAGTTGGTGGAATTACTGCTACATTAGTTATATTTTCCCTAGCGTTTATGTTCATAACTATGTTTACTTCTTTTGGAAACACTAAGAATGTTGATGTTCCAAATTTTATAGGAATGAATATTTCTGAGATTGAAAATAATAGAAGTTATAAATTTCACTTTCAGGTAGAGAAAGTATACGATCCTCTTAGGCCAGAGGGTGTAGTTTTAGATCAAAATCCACTTGCTAACTCGAAGCAAGTCAAATCGAATGCGACCATAATATTGAAAGTGAATAGTTCTGGTGTTCTGACGCTTGTACCATCAGTTTCTGGTTTGACTGAAAGCGAAGCAAAATTAAAACTATCGAATGCAGGATTTGATTTTGAAACCATAATGGTCGAAGATAGTTCCGTTCCGCAAGGTAAAGTTGTAAGAACAGATCCAAGTGGTGATACAAAAGCCCCAGCAAAATCGATAGTTAAACTATTTGTAAGTAAGGGAACGGATAACTCTTCAATTAAGATACCGAACGTAATAGGTAAGATATTTGAAAATGCAAAAAATGAATTGGAAACTTTGGGGCTTAAAGTATCTTCTAATGTAAAGTATGAAAAGAGTGATAAACCAAAAAATACGGTTATATTGTGTTCACCACTCCCTGGAAATTCTGTGCAAGCTGGCTCTTCAGTAGATCTTACGTTATCTTCAGGCGAAAAACGAGAAAAAACTTTGGAACTCAACGTCGATTTGCCTAGAACTGGAGGAGATTTAAACATAAGAGTTTATGTAGACGGAGAACTTGATAATTCGAAAACTACTACAGTGGATTCCTCGTATACACTTAGTAAGTCATTTAAATTTAAAGGTTCCCAGGGAGTAAAAGAGGTTAGAATAAAGATAAATGACGAGCTTTACAAAGTATATAAATTAGACTTTGATAAATCTGAAATATATGTGGGGGAACGTGTACCAGATAGCATAGTTGAAAAAACATAAGATTTTCATCGTAACATATGCATTTCCTTCTATTACTACTTATTTGTGGTAGAAATTAATAGGTATGTTGTTATTTAGTAATTTTATGGCAAGCTTCGAGTATTACCATGCTGGTTTGTGTTATTTGCGATTTTATGAATAGGGCGTATTGCGAATGTGAAGTTAAAGTTTTCATTATATTTAAATAAGTTGTCTACATGCACATTGAGGTTATGTGCAAGAATGTTTACTTGCTAAGTGATACTGTTGTTGCTTGCTATTACAAATTGTACGAAGACATAAAGCAAATGAAAGTATAAAATTGTCTCTTTGATATGTCTTTTCATATTGTTGACTATATATTTCAAATTATCTAGCACAAAAGATTTATTCATACATAATTCACCTCGCAAAGGGTAATTTTTTTATGCATTCATTGTTTTATTGAATATAAAAAAGTCAAGTTTTGAAAATAAATAGTAAATTATATACAATAAAAATAAATTGATCTATTAGAAAAACATTGTGTTTTGTGAGAGAATAGTCATAGTAAACTGATGAGAGGAAACATGGAAGATAGAGTAATTGTTGTAGATATAAAAAATGAAATGGAAAAATCATTTTTAGATTATTCGATGTCAGTCATAATTTCGCGCGCTTTACCTGACATTCGTGATGGTCTAAAACCTGTTCATAGGAGAATTTTATATACGCTATTTGAAAATAATTTGACATCAGATAAGCCATATAGAAAATGTGCAGATACCGTTGGATCAGTTCTCAGTAGATATCATCCGCACGGAGATACATCAGTATATGACGCGCTCGTTCGATTGGCGCAGGATTTTTCTACTAGATATTTGTTAGTTGATGGGCATGGAAATTTCGGATCTATCGATGGCGATCCACCAGCGGCGTATAGGTATACGGAATCGAGAATGAGTAAGATTTCACAAGAAATGCTTACTGATATCGACAAAAATACGGTGGATTTTGTTCCAAACTACGATGATCGTTTAAAAGAACCCGTTGTTTTGCCTTCTAGATTCCCTAATTTACTTGTAAATGGATCGACAGGTATAGCCGTCGGAATGGCAACAAATATCCCTCCTCATAATTTGGGAGAAGTTATTGATGCAGTATGTTATCTTATGGATAACGAGGATGCGTCACTTCCTGATTTATTAAAATATATAAAAGGGCCGGATTTTCCAACCGGCGCACAAATTTTGGGACTTTCTGGAATCAAACAAGCATACGAGACAGGCAAAGGAAGAATAACTATACGTTCAAAAAGCGAAATTGTTGAGGATGGAAATAGGTTTAAAATTATAATTTCCGAAATTCCCTATCAAGTTAATAAAGCCGCTACTATTGAACATGTTTCGAATCTGGTAAAAGATAAAAAAATAACTGGAATTTCTAAAATAGAAGATCATTCTGATAGACATGGATTGCGCGTAGAGGTTTCAGTTAAGCAGGGATTTTCTCCTGATGTAGTTTTGAATCAATTATATTCATTTTCTCAGTTTCAGACTAATTTTAGTGTAAACATGTTAGCAATTGTTAATGGTGAGCCTAAAATTGTAAATCTAAAGGAATATTTAAAAATATATATAGATTTTCAAGTCGAGATAGTTACGAGAAGAACTAAATTTGACTTGAAAAAAGCGCAAGATAGATGCCATATTTTAGAAGGTCTTAGAATTGCGATAGATAATATCGACGAAGTTATAAGAATACTTAAAAGTTCCAAATCCATTCCAGATGCTAAATCTAATTTATGTGAAAGATTTTCTTTAGATGATTTACAAGCACAAGCTATTGTTCAAATGCCTCTTGGACGCTTAACAAATTTAGAAGTTGAAAAAATAGATGATGAAATAAAATCTTTAAGGGAGAAGATTAATTATTTCAATGAGTTACTCTCTGATAAAAATAAATTACTTTCAGTGATAAAAGATGAAATTTTAGAGATTAAGAAAAGATACTCCGATAAAAGACGAACTGAGATAGTGAACGTTAGCGGAGAAATGAACGTAGAAGACCTTATTCCGAACGAAAAGAGAGTAATAACGTTCACTCAACTTGGATATCTCAAAGTTCAGGATATTGAAACGTATAAGGCTCAGAAGCGTGGTGGATGTGGTATTTCTGGGATGTCGAGGAGAGAAAATGATATTGCTGATGAGATATTGATTTCTAATACGCATGATTTTCTATTATTTTTCACAAATTTCGGAAAAGTTTATAGGATCAAATGTTTTGAGATTCCAGAATCGTCTCGTCAATCAAAGGGGATGAATATTGTTAATTTAATTCCTCTTTCGGAAAATGAGAAGGTTACTACTCTAATTAAAGTTTCTAATTTTAATGATTCTAAATATCTTGTTATGCTCACTAAACGAGGATTCATAAAGAGGTTAAATCTTTCTGATTTTGAATCTATAAGAAAATCTGGTCTGACTGCTATACATCTTGATGAAAATGATGAACTCAAATGGGTAAGAATAACTGATGGTGATGAGTCTGTTTTATTAGCTACAAGAAATGGCTTGGCAGTTCGATTTCACGAGGAAAAAGTAAGAGTTATGGGAAGACAGGCAAGAGGCGTTAATGCACTCAAGTTGGTTGACGGGGACTCTATTGTTAATTTAGTTACAGCAAAAGATGATGATAATATTCTAACAATTTCAGAGACCGGATATGCACGTATATCTTCAGCGAGTAGTTATAGAATGACTTCGAGGGGATGCAAAGGAGTAAAAAATTATCGTACTGAAGAGTACGGAAAAGTTTCTTCTATTTTGAAAGTTAACACTGATGATGACATCATTGCGATTTCATCTGACGGTACCATAATAAGATTTCCTGCTTCTTCGGTTCGTCAATGTTCGCGTACTTCAAAGGGAGTTAAAGTTATGAGGCTTCGTGGAGATTCTATTGTTGTAAGTGTAACGTCGGTGGAGAAAGAAGAGGACGAAGAAGATTGTGCAAGCGGTAAGAAAGAAGATAAAGATTCTACTGTTTTAGGTGCAACTTCAACAGAGATGAAAGAGGGAGAAGAAGATTTGTAAATGATGAAAAAAACTAAGGATTTCGATGTTACAAGTGTGGCCTCAGCAGAGAGGAAAGAAAGGAAAAATTTTATAAATTGTGAGGGAAGAATTAATGAAATTCAAAAGAGTATTACTAAAACTAAGTGGTGAATCTCTTTCTAGTGGATTTGGAATTGATAGGAAACAATGCGAATCTGTCTCTCGTTCGATAAAGAAATGTGTTGGTTTAGGTCTCGAGTTAGCTATTGTCATTGGAGGAGGAAACTTTTGGAGAGGAAGAACCGGAACGGAAATTTCTCGTATAAGGTCTGATCAAATGGGAATGTTAGCAACCTCAATGAATGCGCTTTGCCTTTCTGATTTTTTGGAAAGATTGAAAATCAAAACTTTAATTCAATCGTCAGTTGGAATAAACGGAATTTTAAAAAGATTTTCCATAGATGATACATTAAAAGCATTAAAAAAAGGAAAAGTTGTAATTTTTTCCTCTGGGATTGGAGAGCCATTTTTCTCAACTGATACCTGTGCGGCTCTAAGGGCATGTGAAATTAGAGCAGACGCTATTTTTAAAGCTACGAATGTCGACGGAATTTATTCAGCAGATCCTAAAATAGATAAGGAGGCAAAAAAATATGCTTCAATTTCTTTCGACGAAGTTTTGGAAAAGAATCTTAAAGTTATGGATATGACTGCTATTTCTCTGTGCAGAGAGAATAATATTCCCATATTGGTTTTTAAGTTCGATGATCTTGAACGAGTTTCTGGAGGTGCAAATCTAGGTTCACTTGTTTCAAATTGTATATTTGAATAATTCGGTTGATATTATGTATTGTTTATTTGTGTGCTTTTACGAATTTTAGTTTTTTGACTGACATATGATATTTCTACAGTTGACTTTTTTGTTAGTTTGATGGAGAATAGGGGGCGGAAAGTGTCGTATTTTGGATCGTAGCAAGAATTTTGGTAAATATTGATTCAGAGGTGCTTGCTTGTGGTTACTTTAGAACATACGATAAAGAATAAACTTGGAATCCATGCTAGGCCGGCGGGTTTTTTAGCTAAGTTTGCAAAAGAGCATGAGAATTGTACGATATTTTGCAGGGAGGCGAATTCTTCGAAAGAGTACGATGTTAAAAATGTACTTTCGGTGATGGGGGCGCAGTTCAAATGCGGTGATGATGTTATTTTTAAAATAGACTCAAAAGAGAAGATATCCGAAGATTTGATTAGAAAATTACGTGAGTTGTTAGAGAAGCATTTTTAGTTGCTTCTCTATTTGTTTTTTGTTAGGGGAAGTAAATGAAAGTTTTAAAAGGAATTGGAATATCAGACGGCATTGCGTTTGGAAAATTAAGAGCCTACAGAAAAGATTTTTTTAGCATCCATTCAATGAGAATTTTTAAAGAAGACTCTGAAAGCGAAATATCTAAGTTCAAACATGCAAAAGAGCTTGCTTTGAAGCAGTTGGATGTTCTTTATAATCATGCGCTCAAAGATGTTGGTGAAGAGCATGCTATGATATTTGATGTCCATAAGATGATGATCGAAGACATAGATTATTCAAATTCAATCATGAACATAATAAGAGACGAAAAAGCAAATGCAGAGTATGCTATTTGGTTGACTTCCAGAAATTTTGAGAAAAAGTTTGAAAGTATGGAATCTGAGTATATGCAGCAGAGGGCTGCTGATGTTCGTGATATTTCGAGACGTTTAATAAATTGCATGAATAACTATGTTCAAACAGATGTTAGTTCAGAGAAAAAAGAAATAATAATCGGTTGTGATGATCTTTCTCCTAGTGAATTGTTGGAGTTAAATAGGAATTATGTGAAAGGATTTATCACAATTCTAGGATCTAGAAATTCTCATACGTCAATTTTAGCTAAATCTATGAACATGCCTGCGATAATATCATTAGGAGATCAGCTAAAGCCTGATTTTGAGGGATGTAATGTCATAATTGATAGTTTTGCGGGTGCCGTATATGTTTCTCCTGATAGAAGTACTATAAGAAGGCTGAAGAGAAAAAAAGAGATGTATGATAAACAGCAGGAGCTTCTTTCGAGTTTCAAAGGAAAAGACGATGTAACACTCGATGGTCAAAAAATTACTCTTTGTGCTAATGTGAGTAACATATTAGATATCGAGGCCGTTAGGGATTGTGACGCGAGTGGTATTGGTCTTTTTAGAAGTGAATTTATTTATATGGGAAAACGTTCTTATCCGACCGAGGAAGAGCAGTTTAAAATTTATAAGACCGCTGCTGAGAAGATGTCCCCTGAACATGTTACAATCCGCACACTTGACGTAGGTGCTGATAAGCAAATAAGTTATTTTGATATTCCAAAAGAGCCGAATCCTTCGATGGGTTACAGGGGGATCAGGGTATGTTTAGACCGTCCAAACATTTTCAAAACCCAATTGAGGGCGATTCTTCGTGCATCGGCATTTGGTAACATTAGAATCTTGATTCCTATGATTTCTCTTCTCGATGAGATAATAAGATCTAAGAACATAATTGAAGAGTGTAAAAAAGAACTAAAAGAGGAAGGATTAAAATATGATGAAGATATCCAAATAGGAATAATGATTGAGACTCCCGCTGCTGTTATGATAAGTGATGTTTTAGCAAAAGAAGTTGATTTTTTTAGCATAGGTACAAATGATCTTGTGCAGTATTCGTTAGCGGTCGATAGGCAAAATGATAAAATTAATTTTATGTTCAACCCTCAGCATATGGCAATCTTACGAATGATAAAGCTAGTTTGTGAGAATGCGCATAAGGAGGGAATATCTGTTGGGATATGTGGAGAAATAGCCTCTGATGATAAAATGACCGAAATATTCTTATCCCTGGGGGTAGATGAGTTGTCTATGTCATCCCCATTTGTTTTAGGAATTAGAAGAAAGGTGCGTGGAGTAAATGTTAGTGCGATAAAAGATGAAATACTTTCTAAATTATAGGAGTTTTTATGATCGGATTTTTTTTTATAAAAAAAAGTGTTCTATCTTATTTATTTTTCAATTTTAGAAATTCTAGATTGTTTGGACGTTTGCTTTGTTAGAAAGATATGAAAATATCGATTAATATTAAGTATCATTTTTTGGAGTATTTATGTTTGGATTTTTTAATAAAGGGAAAAAAACTCAGAAATTTGAGATGGTAGCGCCTATCTCTGGAGAGTGCATTCCTATTGACAAAGTTCCCGATGAGGCCTTTTCTAGTAAGATGCTCGGTGATGGTGTTGCGATTATTCCTTCGAATGGAGTTTTAGTTTCCCCTTTTGATTGCACTGTCTCTCAGATATTCGATACAAAGCACGCATATGTTTTAAAAAGTGAATTCGACTTGGATGTTTTAATTCACATAGGGATAGATACAGTAAAATTAAACGGTGAGGGCTTTGAAAATAAAGTTTCTGCGTCACAGAAGCTTTCAAAAGGAGATGTGATATCCAATTTTGATTTAGATTTTTTATCAAAAAATGGTTGTCCTCTTCACACTCCTATCATTTTTACTAACATGGAAAAGTTCAAAATTGAGTTTAATTATGGAAGTATGGTGCATGGTCAAACGGTTTTGTGTTATATAAGTAAAATATGATTTTAGGTGAATTACAGTGAAAATTGAAGTTAAAATTTTTAAATTACTTAAAATCAAGAAGATACCTTTTTTCATCAATATGGAGTGATTACAAATTGGATTCAATTATCAAAGGTGTGGTGCATGGTCAAACGGTTTTATGTTATATAAGTAAAATATGATTTTAGGTGAATTACAGTGAAAATTGAAGTTAAAATTTTTAAATTACTTAAAATCAAGAAGATAACTTTTTTCATCAATATGGAGCGATTACAAATTGGATTCAATTATCATGAGTATGATGCGTGGTCAGGTGGTTTGTGTTATATATTAAAATGTGGTTTTGGAGGTACTAGGTATGGAAACTGAAAATAAGGCGTTTAAATTACTGCAATCGATAGGACATTCTCTATTTCTTCCGATTGCTATTCTTCCGATTGCTGGGTTGTTACTGGGAATAGGCGCTTCATGTTCAAACGAACAGACGATAGCTTCAATGGGACTTTCCTCTTTTATGGGAAAGGGAACGTTTTTACTTAATATGTTTTCGATTATGGCTCAAGTTGGAAGCATAGTTTTTAAGAATCTACCGGTAATTTTTGCGTGTGGAATTGCTATGGGATTAGCTAAAAACGAGGGGGCAGTCGCTGCTCTTTCAGCCCTGATATCGTTTTTAGTTATGCATCAATCGATTTCTTCGTTACTTTCTATAAGTGGAAAACTTTCTTCTCTTCCTGAGGGGACAACTGGAGATGTTTGCGGAATAACCTCACTTAATATGGGCGTTTTTGGAGGAATGCTTGTAGGAATAGGAGTTGCATGGATTCATAACAAATTTTATAAGATAAAACTTCCTGATGTAGTTTCGTTTTTTGGTGGAATCAAATTTGTTCCGATTATGTCTTCTTTGGTTTATATATTCGTCGGAGCGTTGATGTATTTAGTATGGCCTCCAATTCAAAACGGTATGTTCCAATTTGGAAGAGTGGTTAATAATTTGGGATACATCGGTACTTTTATTTATGGAGTAATTGAGCGCGCACTTATTCCGTTTGGTCTTCATCACGTATTTTATATTCCATTTTGGCAGACTGATCTTGGTGGAACGATGCAAATTGATGGTAATTGGATATCTGGGGCACAAAATATATTCTTTGCACAACTTGCATCTCCGAATACGACTCATTTTAACGTTGAGGCAACTAAGTTTATGACCGGGAAAGTAGCAATCATGATATTTGGGCTTCCTGGTGCAGCTCTTGCGATGTATAAACTTGCTAAAGACAAGAAGAAAAAGGTGGTTGGAGGTCTTCTTCTTTCTGCTGCTCTTACCTCATTAATAACGGGAATTACGGAACCTATAGAGTTTACGTTCTTATTCGTATCTCCGATTTTATATGCTGTACATTGTGTTTTTGCTGGTTTAGCATTTATGTTAACTCACATATTAAAAATTGCAGTTGGACATACATTTTCTGGCGGGATAATTGATTTCATACTGTTTGGGGTTCTTCAAGGAAATGAGAAAACTAACTGGATTATGATGATTCCTCTTGGCGCTGCTTACTTTTTTATGTATTACTTTGTTTTTTACGCGATGATCAAAAAATTAAATCTTATGACTCCGGGAAGAGAAGAAGATGAAGTTGGTGCTAAACTGTTTACAAAGAAAGATTTGAAATCTTCTGGTGACGACTTTTCAGAAACTATTGTAAGAGGTCTTGGAGGAATTAGAAATATAAATTCTGTTGCATGTTGCGCTACAAGACTGAGGCTCACTGTTAATGATTCTTCAATCGTTGACAAAAATATCCTAAATGAAACAAATCCAGCTGGTATAATCATGCATGGTACTGGTGTTCAAGTTGTTTATGGTACTCAGGTTACAGTCATAAAAAGTGAGCTAGAAGAGTATATGAAATCGCTTAGTGGTAGTGATAATGTGTGATATCGAATTCAAAAATGTTTCATTTTCTTTTGGAAAGAGAAAGATCCTTGATGACATATCTTTTACAATAAAGCAGGGAGATTTCGTTTCCATAGTAGGCCAAAATGGAAGCGGTAAATCAGTTCTCGTCAAGCATATAAATGGTATACTAATTCCTACAAAAGGTGATGTGTTTGTTGATGGAATTAACACGAAAGATGATTCGAAAATTTATGATATAAGACAAAAAGTCGGATTTATGTTTCAAGATCCAGAGAATCAAATTATTGCAGGGACGGTTGAGGAGGATGTTGCATTTGGGCCTTCAAATCTAGGTGTTGAGCGTAAGATTATGAGGGAAAGGGTAGATGAGACATTAAAAAAATTAAGAATGTATGAATATAGAAAGTTTGATGTTAACAAACTTTCTGGTGGAGTTAAGCAGAAGTTGGTTCTTGCAGGGACATTAGTTATGAATGCAAGGTGCTTAGTTCTCGATGAGCCAACCTCTATGCTTGACCCTGTAAATCGCAAGAATATCATGGATGAGCTAATAAAACTAAACAAAGAGGAAAACATCACACTAATTTTGTTGACACATCACATGGAAGAAGCAAAATTAGCAAATAAGTTTTTTCTTTTAGAGTCTGGCAAAATTTCACAGGGAGATTATAAGTTCATAGAGGAAAAATTTTTGAAGACCAGTAGTATAAATATCGATTTTAACGGTGAAGAAAAAAGCAAAGAAGAAAGTACGATAATCGAATGTAAAAATTTATCCTTTAAATATGAGAAAAATAGTGAATACATAATTAAGAATTTGAATTGTAAAATAGCAGAAAGAGATGTTGTTGAAATAATTGGATCAAATGGTTCTGGTAAGAGTACATTTGTTCATCTGCTGAAAGGAATTCTTGAACCTTCTGAAGGGGAAATATTTCTTGATGGTCAGAAAAGTTCGAGACGTGAAAGAAACAGAAAGATAGGTCTTGTATTTCAAATTCCAGATTATCAATTATTTGAGGATGACGTACTAGATGAGGTAGCATTTGGTCCAAAAAATATGGGTTTAAACAAAGAGGAAGCCAAAGAAAAAGCGATAGAGGCGTTAAATATAGTTGGAATAGACAGCAAATTTTTTCATTATTCTCCATTTGAGCTTTCCGGGGGAATGAAAAAACTTGTGACGATTGCAAGCATATTATCTATGTCTCCTGAGATTTTGATTTTCGATGAGCCGACAGCATACCTGGATTTTATGGCAAGTAAAAGGTTGATAAATTTGATAATGAATTTGAATATGAAACAGAAAAAAACAATTATTATCATACATCACACTTCAGATAAAAATTTGATCTCATTTAATAATAGATTTTTAGATTTAACTCTTAAGTTTCCTGTGTTAAATTAGGAAGTTATATGGCAAGATTCAAGATATTTGGTACATACATAAGTATAGATTTTTATTTTATATCGCTATGTGTTATTTTGATAATATACTCAAAAAATGATTTTATAATTTCTTTTATTTTATCTTCTTTGCACGAAATAGGGCATATTTTATTTATGAGGTTATATAAAATTCCCATAAAAGAGGTAAATATAACTCCTTCTAGTGTGGATATTGTACAAGAAACATCTTCTTTGAATTACAAAAAAGAATTATATATATTATTAGCTGGTCCGATTATGAATTTGTTGTTGTTTTTGATTTTTTTTGGAATTTATTTGTATTCAAATGTGATGATATTCAAAAATATATACTTACAAAGTTTGTTGATAGGGTTTATAAATTTAATTCCTATTTCTACGCTGGATGGCGGAAGGATATTTCAGATATTTTTAAAAAGACATTTTGACATTCGAGAGGCCGATAGAATCTCATTCATTGTATCAATAATATTTATTATTCCTCTGATGATTTCCGGATTTTTGATTCTAATACGCTCGAACTTCAATATTTCGGTTTTACTTTTATCTCTATATTTGTGCTATTTTCTTATTTTTCAAAATTGGGATAATAAAAGAATAGTATATTTTGACGAATTGTGATAAATAATTCAATAAAATAAAGTACCTTGGTTGAAAACTTTAAAGGTATGTGCTAGAATGGGAAAAGTGTGTGTCAAGTGAGGAGACTGTTACATTGTGATGTATCTTTAAAAAAATGTAAATATTGTTAAAATAACTTGACATTAAGATTTATTTGTATTACAATGGGAATATTAATTTTATGAGGGGATGTTTTATGTCAAATATAAAAAAAAGATTAATATCTGCATTATGTACTTTTGTAGTTGGTGCTAGTTCTGATTTGGTAGCGTTGCCACAATTTAATTGTTCGGCTTATACTGGACTTTTTAGTGGTAGTAATTCAAGTGGGAGTTCAGATAGGGGAAAGAAGAGGCGTTTCGGTGCAAAGCCTGATAGCCCTGTTGTATCTGCCTTTAGACGTTTTGGCCCTTGGGCGACAGCGGCTGTTACTACGGCTTTTGCTGGTGATACGATTGCTTTTAAAGGGGGAGAGTATGTTTGTAAAAGATATTTAGTTACGGGTATCTGCTGGTTAAGAAGTCCTGTTTATCGTGTTTTGTATAAGAAATTTAATCTGTTACAGAAGGCTAATGAGGCTGTAGAGGTCGGGAACAAAGTGTCCCACATTGGGTGTGGTTTAGTAAAAATTAAGGATTATTTTTTTGATGAGAAAGCGGGTAAAGTGAAAGACGAAATTAACGTGTTGGATGATTTAAAGTTTGATGAAGATGTTGCAGCTGCACTTTGCCATTTGTTGGCTATTGGTTATTCTAGCGGTAGTTCGAAAAGCCTAAGAGATGATGATGTGTTGTGTAGGACATTTGAATTGTTCAAAAGAGTTGTAATACCTCTTAGCACACCGAGAGAGAATTTTTGTTTTGAAATTGATGAGAATGCAAAAGAATATAAGTATGTTAAGAAATCAGTGGAGAATTTGAAGAATAGTGATGATATTCGCTGTTTTATACTGGCAAGTGATGCACGTTGGAAAGTAGAGGGGCGTTTTCATGGATATGGTGTGTGTGTATCGTACCCGTTTAATGTTGAGTTAGTAAAGTATTTTTTTGCTAAAAGTCTTAGTGTTGATGCGGCTGTTATGAATAATGAACCAAAACAGAGTGTGAGGGCCTTTTTAGATAGATTTGATGATACTAAGAATAAAGATGTGAAAATAGAAGATGGTGATGCAAAAAGTTGTACGTGTTTCCTAAGCGGGGGTGTACTTTATTTGAGTGTTAAAGCAAAAATTGGTAATGATAAAGGAATTTTGAAGTTTCAATATAATGTTCCCGATGGAAAAGGTAATGTTGATATAACAAAATTGTTTAATGTCAAATTTATTAAAAATCCGTAATGATATGATTTGAGATTGAGAATGATGTATGTAACTAATTTTGAATAGGAGGAATTGTTTTGGGTGTTATGAAGAGGTTGGTCTCTGCGCTGTGCGCGTTTGCAGCTAGCTTTGCTTATGATGTGTCTGCGTTGCCACAGTTTGATTTTTTAGGAATTGCTGAAGGCCTTGTTTCTAAAATCGAAGGTGGTTCGGTGGATGTGAAATTAAGACATGCTAAAACGAAATCGGGTAGAGGTACAAAGAGTCCGGGAAAGGGCAAGAAAGGTAAAAGTGGGAAGCAGTTGGGTTCGAGTAAAAAAGAATTCTTAAGATCGGTTAAATGGAATGATGTACTAAGATTGTGCAAAATGCTGAAGTTCCCGTATTCTGCGTTTGTTTCTATGCTAAAAGAACACGGTGTTAAACGGGGAGGTTTTGCATTGATTGGGATTGCATTAGAAAAAATTTTGGAGTTCCCATTTAATCAAATTGTTTATCCCAATTATCTTGAGTGGAGATATCCAGGATATCGAGTTCTTGCTAAAGCCTTTAATTTAGGTGGAGAAAAGGCAGAGAGTGTTTTGAAAGTCGTCGATAAAGTTGATAGCATCGGTAGAGGATTTAATAATTTTGTAAAATATTTTGATAAAGATAATCCCCCAAAAAATTTAGGTAATTTTTCGACTTGTTATGATAATGTGGTTTTTATTTGTTATGTCATGTCCTTGCATTACCAGCAAGGAGGATATAAAGATAAGGACGTAGTTACCAGATTCTATGAGGTGTTGAAAAGATTGGCTGTCCCCCTGAAGGCTAAGAGAAAAAGTTGTCGTTTTGATAAAGAGGCGGAGAAATCTACAGAGAATGATATGACTGATATTAATCACTATCTAAAGAAAAAGGATGAAAATCCTTGGTATGAATTTGGCTTTTTGGGATATGATGAGCCTGTAGATCAATTCTGCAACATTAGTATGCTAGAGGAATGGTTGGCTAGTGCCTTTACAGCGAATAGTGAAGATAGTAAAGCTTTTAGAAAGAGATTTGATGATTTAAATGACGACGGAACGGCAAAAGCTGTGGGGATTACAAAGACTGATAATAAAAGTTGGGTTATTAGATGTGATGGCGGTAAGCTTAATTTTGAATCCACGAAGGCTAAGGTGGCTGACGTGGCAGGGACGTCGAATGTTACTTTTACTATCCCTGATGGTAAGGATAAGATTAGCGGAAACGATTTACTTGAGGTTGCATTTAAAAAGGATGGTTAGAGGTAGATTTTGGATTTGGGGCAAAATTTTTTAGTTGATTCCGGTTTGATCGTGAAAAGAATTTCTGGTCTTTTACATTCAGATTTTAAAAGGTGTGTTTTGGAGATAGGAACCGGGCATGGGGAGTTGACTTCTGAACTGGTGAATATCTCCGATGTTGTGGTTAGTGTAGAGGTAGATTGTGAGCTTTATGAATACTCGAAAAATCGATTTAAATCTTTTGATAATTTGGAAATAATAAACGATGATTTTATGAAATTGGATTTAGATCGTCTGATTGATGAGAAGTTTGGCGGTAGTGAGGCTGCAGTTTGTGCGAATATTCCCTATTACATAACCTCGCCAATAGTTATGCGCCTGTTGGAAAGTGAACGGTTTTCCTTGATTGTCCTCATGATGCAAAAAGAAGCTGCAGAGCGTATTGTTTGTAGGCCGGGAAATAAAAATTGTGGTGCGATAAGTGTGGCGGTTAGATATTACTCGGAGCCAAAATATGAATTTGATGTCTCTAGAAATTATTTTAGTCCGCGTCCAAAGGTTGATTCTGCCGTCGTGACATTTAAACCTTTCAAACGAAACGATGTCTTGGACAAAAAGAAGTTTTTTAGAATTGTTCGTTCGGCGTTCGAAAAAAGGCGTAAAAATATCTTGAATTCTATATCTTCTGGGCTTGGAATAAAAAAAGATAGTTTAAATTGTATTTTAAATTATTTAAAAATAGATAAAAATAAAAGAGCAGAAAATTTGTCGTTTCAGAATTTTGTCGATATTTCAAATTTAATGAGTGAAAAAAAGTTTTTAAATTAAAAACCTCTTAGGACGCGTCTTAATATAATGTGGTCAGGAGGTATTTTCATGTGCTACAATACATTTCACTTTTTTTTAGCTTCTAATTCTCCGCGCGGATTTTATTCTAAAATGGATCAACTAACTAAAAAAACCAAATGTAACGTAATAAAAGGAGGACCTGGTTGTGGTAAATCAACATTTATGACGAAAATTTTTAATCATATGTACAATAAAACTGATATCGAGCTGATTCATTGTTCGTCTGATCCGAATTCACTTGATGCTGTAATTCTCAAAAACAAGAATATCTGTTTTGTGGATGGTACGTCTCCACATGTTCTTGACCCTGATTTCCCTGGCATATCTGGAAACATAATTGATTTGTGTAAATTTAAAGATTTCAGCCATAAATATGAAATACAAATTCGGGATTTGAACAATCAATATAAAAAAATGCAATATAGATCGCAGAAATATTTGATGTCATTTGGCGCAATTTTTAGCGATACTCTGGAAGATGTGATAGAAAAAATAAATTTTGAAAAAATCGAAAAATTAGCATTAAGTATAGAAAAGAAGATTTTTAATCGTAAGCTACCTAAAAAGTCAAATGAACAAACAAGATTTTTAAGATCGATCGGTCCGGAAGGAATATCTGAATTTTTAGTTAATTTTAAAAATCTCAACAAAGTATATGAAATAAACGATGATTTTTTCATAGTTACAGATATTTTATTAAATCATATTAAGAAAAATGCATTAAAATACGGATACGATATTATATCTTGTGTAAGTCCGCTAACCCTAAATGAAAGACTCGAAGCTCTAATGATTCCTGAATTGAAAGTTGGATTTTTCCTTTCGAACAATTTTGAAGTTAATAATTCTAAACTAAAAACTAAAAAAATAGATATATTAGATTGTTACGAGTCTCAAGTTATACAATCTAAATATAATTTGAAAATGGAAAAGTCGTTAATTCAAGAATCCATCAAATGTATGAAAATGGCAAAAAAAATACATGATAAAATGGAGAAAATATATAAAGACATAGTGGATTTTGATTCTATAAACCAGCTCACTAACAGTTTTATCAATAAACTAGACAAAATTTAATTTTTATGTTATTTGCACAAAGAAAGCATAGCTAAGTTAACACTCACATTGCATTGAATTAAATCAATGCACTTGTTGATGCGCTCAAAAATTTGTAAAAATGAATTCGAAAATGAATCGTCTGCAACTTTAACAAGGTTCATTTTAGATGTTTCAAGAAACTCCTTAAATTTTTCTCTGCTACTCGAAAACAAATTGGAGATTCTTAAAATTTCTAGATCATCACCATTGATTAGCGCCTCAACAAACGAATTTTGGTCATCTGAAATTTTATCCTTTGATTCTCTATTAATTCTTATGAGCTGCGCACGTGATCTTATTGTCTGCAAAAGTTTTTTTGCGTTATCGCAAAGAAGGAGAAAATAAACATAATTTGGGGGTTCTTCAATTGTTTTGAGAAGCGCATTTTGTGCTTGTTCTGTCATTTTATGCGCATCTTTTATTATGTAAATTTTATATTTACATTCTACAGGCTTTAAGATTACGTCTTTATTTATTGTCCTAATTTCATCTACACCAATAGAACTCTTTTTGTCAATTTCAAGAGATACCACATCACTGCATATTCCTTTTTTTATTTTATTTTTGAACTCAGAGCCAAGAATTTCGATACATATTTTTATGGATTCTAAATTAACATCTTTTTTATTTCCTTCAATTATAGAACAATGAAATCTTTTCATAAAACTCCAACTTTTTTAAACTTCTAGGTATGATCTTACAAACTTAAACTTTTTCAAATCAATAAAACGTGAAACTAGAACAACAGATAAAATACTTGATAGATTAAATGGTATGATACAAGTAAATATCAGGTTAAACAAGTTCAAATTCTCTAGATTGGTACTTGTCTTCCAAAAAATGTAAGAAATCGGTATTTTGAGGATTAGATATGCAGATATGCCAATCAAATCAAATAAAATCATTTTCTTTATTTTTTCATCTTTCTTTTTTCTGAATATCATATAAAAAATGACAGGAAGTCTATTCATGAACCCTAAAACTCCTGCCTTGCTGAAGAACACTGTTTTGATGATGTTATAGCATAGCACACACTCGGTACCGTACCTAAACCCGTAAAGATCATGTATTACCAGAATGGGTATCACATATAATCCAACTTGAATTCCGCCGAAGTTGATATATCGCTCCAATATGCCTATCCAAAACGATAGTGAGATTGCAAACGCTTGAATAACTACTCTTCTTGTTCTGCTTCCCATTCCTATCACCTCACGCATATTTTTCATACAATTTCGAGAGATCAACTATCTAAATTATTTAATTTTTTTAATTCTAACAACACTTCTACATACGGAATATCTTACAATGTTATTTCTTGTCTACACTTTATAAGTATCCTCTAAATTTTTTTCTTACTATTTTGAGAAATTAATTTTTCTATTGCAGATTTTGCAGCCAATTGTTCTGCCTCTTTTTTACTCCTAGCAACTCCCTGACCATAAGGGATACCCTCCAATTCTATTTGAACGGTAAAAGTCTTTGCATGATCTGGTCCATAAGAATCTATTACAGAATAATTTATCTCATTTTTGTGTATTGATTGCAGAAATTCTTGAATCTCTGTTTTGTAATCGTGTATCATTTCTTGTGCGTCATTTATCCCCGAAGATATAAACTTAAGAACAAATTTTTTAGCAACTTCCATTCCTCCATCTAAGAACAGCGAAGCAACAACAGATTCGAATGCATCTGCTAAAATGGATGGCCGACATCTTCCGCCAGTTCTTTCTTCTCCATGACTCAGACGCAGAAAATCTCCAATTTTGAGTTCATTAGCAAAATTTTTAAGCGTTTTTTCGCACACCAAAGAGGCTCTAATACGAGTTAACTTTCCTTCGTGAAGATCTCTAAATCTGTCAAATATATATTCAGAAGTTATTAGCCCCAAAACAGAATCTCCTAAAAACTCTAGTCTTTCGTAGCTTTCACAATTCTTATTCGAACATTCGTTGGCATAAGAAGAATGCGTAAGAGCTGTAATTAGCAACCCTTTATCTTTGAACTTATAATTCAGATTTTTTTCAAAATTTTCAATACTATTCATAGGAGTAATAATGAGTGAACTCGACGTTTTTTTAGAAAAGAGCATCGGAAACATAAACCAAATTCCCAAAAAAACGAGCAAAGAAATAGTCCTTTCTGGAAAATCAAATGTAGGAAAATCTTCCCTTATAAATTCGATTATATCAAAAAAAATTGCTTATACAAGTAAGAATGCTGGAAAAACTGTTTTAATTAATTTTTATTCAGGAAAAAACTTTAAAATTGTTGATGTTCCCGGATATGGATTCAGCAGACGTTCCGAACAAGAGAAAGAGCGATTTAATAAATTAACTGATGATTATTTTCATTTAAAAAGATGTGATTTAGTTTTTCATCTAATAGATTCAAGAAATGATCTGCAAGAAAACGACGCACAAATGATTGATTTTTTATCAGTTAACGATATAAAATTTTTCGTACTTCTCACTAAAGTAGATAAAATGTCCAATACGAAATGCGAGCAATGTATTGCCCGATTAAAATCCCAAATTGACGAAATTTCAAATAATTATGAAGAGATAATTCCAGTATCTTCAAAAGCAGGTGTAAATATCAAAAAAATAAGGGGGATAATGCTTTCTGTTGCACGTGGGAAAAAAATATGACTTAGTTGTCTCGGCATTGCAAAAATTAGGATATAAGCGGTGAGAAAAAGATATGGAAGACGAAATAAAAATCTCCCAAGTGTGGACAATCAAAAAAAGTGAATTTCACACGGGAAAGCAAAAATGCATTATTTTGCTTGCTTTGCTGGTGAAGCTATTGTTGGTCCAAAAGTTTAATTATGATTGATAATTTCGTCCTTCTGTTTTTGTACCGTAAATTTATTCCTTATGTGTCATTTTCTAGTGTTGCTATTTTCTATTTGCTTTTTGAAGTTTTTACCTTTAATAATGTTTGTTTGATGGGAAAAACAAATAGTTTAGAAAAATATTGATAATATAATATGAACTGTTGACAGATAAAATAATGTTATAATCGTGTCAGGGCGGTTGGGTAATTTTATTAATTTTAAGGAGTAACAATATGCTTGATTTAAAAAAAATTGCAGCTTTCTTAGTTGTGAATATACTAAGCTTCGTTAATGTTAGAGCTGAATTGGGTGACTATTTGGTTAAATTTGGCGTGAATGGTGGTGATAGGTGTAGTTTTTGCGGAATAGATTTTGCACATGCTTCATATAAAGCTTGTCATGAAGAAATTTACTTTCCAGACGGTAGTCGCGAAGAAATTGAAAAAGATTCTTATGTACTTTACAGAAACTTTGGTAATTTTTGTTTTATTGACCTTAGTGATTCTAAATTTCTTGAAAGTGAGTCGTTAGAAAGTGCCAAAGGCGAATTGTTTTGTCGTCAGTGTATGATTAAGCACTTGAAAGAATTAAGTGGTAAAGCGGGATTTCGATTGCGCGAATTTAAAAGTCGTGGTTGTTTTGCTATCCATAACGATGGAACGTGTTCAGTGTGTCTAGGAAAATTTGCTAGAGGGGCGATGTTTCCCCAATGCAGAAATGGGCACGTTTTTCACTTTGGGTGTTTAAAATCTAGCCTTAGCTATGTTAACGAATTATGCCCTACTTGTAGGACGCCATTGAATACTTGGGATTTTATCCCTAATGTTAAATTTATTAATCAATGGGATATTGATTAAATTCAAGTTCAACCACCCTATTTTTTTTACTCATTTTCTGTAATTTCCCAAATTCGAATAATATTTTTCTTTCTAGGTAAAATATAAGAAACAAAAGATTAGGGGAAAAAATGTCGGTAAGAATTGGAAAGAAAACAATTGAACTTCAAAATAGGGTAGTAATCAAAGGTTTTGGTTCGGTTTGTGGCGCAAAAGAATCAAAAGGTCCATTGAAAGATTTTTTTGACATTTCTTATGATGATAACAAATTCGGAAAAGAAACTTGGGAAGAAGCAGAAGGCGTATTGCAAGAAAAAGCAGTGAATATAGCAATAGAAAAATCGAAAGTTGATAAAAAAGAAATAGATTTTATACTCGCAGGAGATTTGTTAGACCAATGTGTATCTTCTATGCTTGGAGTTAAAAAATTAAAAATTCCATTTTTAGGGCAATTCGGTGCATGTTCAACTATGGCACAAACAATTCTGGTCTCATCATTGCTAGTAGAATCGAAAGCGGCAAGAAATGCCATAGCAGTAACATCCTCTCATTTTTGTTCAGCTGAAAGACAGTATAGGTTTCCATTAGATTATGGAGGGCAAAGAACTCCAAATGCACAGTGGACGGTTACGGGATCTGGCGCGGTTTTATTAGGTGAGGGTGAAAAAATCGAATCGCCATATATAAAGAGAGTAATGGCAGGAACTATAGAAGATTTTGGAGTAACAGATTCTTCAAACATGGGAGCAGCTATGGCACCATCTGCGGCTTCAACGTTAAAATATTTTTTTAAAGATACACAAACAACTCCAAAAGATTATGATCTTATAGTAACAGGGGATTTAGGAGAAATAGGATCGAAATTATTAGTAGAACTCTTAGAAAAAGAGAAAATAAATATGGGTGGTAACTACAATGATTGCGGTCTCATGATATACTACAAAGAGGAGCAGGATGTTCATGCTGGGGGTTCAGGGTGTGGATGTTCGGCCTCGGTTTTGTGTTCGTGCATACTAAAAAAAATGAAAAAGAAAGAATTGAACAATATTTTATTTATTGCAACCGGCGCTCTTATGTCTCCGACATCATTTCAACAAGGGAAATCAATACCAGGGATTGCACACTTAATACAGATATGTAACTAATTGAAATACGACGCATAAAAATTAAACTACTATACAAATAAAATTTCTACAAAGACCACATTTCTCCTGTTTGTTTTTACCGTAAAACATGGTACATACACTATCAAATTTTCTTATTTTTTCCTTTTTTAGCCCTTGGCTATTCCCGATTTTACTTATCTTCAATTTCTAATTGCACGGAATATGATCAATGATTATGAGTTTCATGAAATTCTCTTCCATCTAGACTAATTTTATTAATGATCATCGAACCTGTTTTACTATATATAGATTTTTACTTTTTTAATAAAACAAAAAAGAGAGAAAATCTCTCCCTCTTTTTTGATTCTTCACTAGAAAAAATACTAATACATTCCCATTCCTGGATTTGGTGCTGCTGGAGTATCTTTTACTGGTTCTTTTTTGTCTGCTACCAAAGATTCAGTAGTCAAAACCAAACTTGCAATTGAAGAGGCATTCTGCAAAGCACTTCTCGTAACCTTAGTAGGATCAACAATACCACTCTGAATCATATCAACATATTCATTATTAAGCGCGTTAAATCCGTATCCTACTTTGTTTGCACGTCTTATAGTATCAATAATCACAGAGCCTTCCAAACCAGCATTTTCGGAAATTTGACGCAACGGAGCTTCTAAAGATTTTAAAACTATCGAAGCACCAGTTTTCTCGTCTCCCGAAAGCTTGCTCACAACACCTTCAACCGCTGACGAAGCATTAATTAACGCTACACCACCACCTGCAACTATACCTTCCTCAACGGCGGCTTTAGTAGCAGCAAGAGCATCTTCGATTCTCATTTTCTTTTCCTTCATCTCAACTTCAGTAGCTGCTCCGACTTTAATGACTGCTACACCACCAGCCAATTTTGCAAGACGCTCTTGTAGCTTTTCTTTATCAAAATCAGAAGTAGTGTTTTCGATTTGATTTCTTATCTGACTTATTCTTCCTTCAATATCAGCTTTAGAACCTCCGCCGTCGACTATTATAGTGCGTTCTTTCTCAACCTTCACCTGATGAGCTTTGCCTAACTGATCAATGTTAGTGTTTTTGAGGTCTAGACCAACTTCCTCAGATATGACGCTTCCGCCAGTAAGAATAGCGATATCTCTTAGCATTTCTTTACGCCTATCTCCAAACCCAGGGGCTTTAACTCCAACACATTTGAACGTACCACGCAAATTGTTAACAATCAGGGTTGCAAGTGCGTCACCTTCAATATCCTCTGCAATAATAACCAATTTCTTACCAGTTTTAACAAGCTGTTCCAAAATGGGAAGAAGCTCTTGAATACTAGAAATCTTTTTATCGGTAATCAGAATGTAAGGATCATCGATTACTGCTTCCATTTTGTCATTGTTAGTAACCATATAAGGAGAAACATATCCTCTGTCGAACATCATACCTTCAACGACTTCTGAATACGTTTCCGCGGTTTTAGATTCTTCAACGGTGATGACTCCATCAGAGCTCACCTTATCCATGGCCTCAGCAATCAATTTACCAATGAAATCATCTGCCGCCGAGATCGTAGCAACACGTGCAATATCATTTGAACCATCAATTGTCTTCGAGTTATCTTTAATTGCTTCAACCGCAGCATCAACAGCTTTCGAAATACCCTTTTTCAAAATCATAGGGTTAGCGCCCGCTGCAACATTTTTCATTCCCTCGCAGATCAATGCCCTTGCAAGAATTGTTGCAGTAGTAGTACCATCACCAGCAACATCGTTAGTTTTAGTAGCAACCTCTTTAACAAGCTGAGCTCCCATATTTTCAAAGGGATTATCAAGTTCAATATCTTTCGCGATTGTAACGCCATCATTAGTAATAAGAGGAGAACCATATTTCTTCTCAAGAACTACATTTCTTCCCTTTGGCCCGAGTGTAACCCCAACGGCATCTGCTAGTTTGTTAACGCCATCTAACAAAGATTTTCTAGCCTCTTCACCAAAAACAATATCTTTTGCCATTACTATCTCCTTAAAAAAATAAAATTTAAAATCAGCAAACTACCGCCAAGATATCTTGCTGACTGACTATTTTGTATTCTTTTCCCTCGAGTGCAATATTAGTACCCGCGTACTTATTTATTATAACTTTATCCCCTCTTTCAACGCACATTTTGACTTCTTTCCCATTTATAACTCCGCCAGGACCACGCGCAATAACATTTCCTATAACTGGTTCGCTATCTTTAGTTTTAGAACTTACTATCAAACCAGAAGGAGTTTTTGCCTCACCACTTTTCACAGAAACTAAGACCTTATCTAAGATCGGTTTTATCTCGCTCATAAATCCTCCTCGAACTTCAAAAGTAATCGGCACTCTATTAAAACGAGTGACGACTACATTCTATTACTATGATCTAGAAAAATCAACAATGTCTACAGGGTAACTTCGTTCACTTTCAAAAGAACTTTTTTATTTTGCTTTTTATGTCACTATGTCTATTTTAACCATGTTCTCGACTATGATTTTCAGCGACTTAACACACTGTTTATATACTGAAGGATCAAGATTATCAAACATTTCTTCCCTATTTGACAATATCTTAAGTGCCGTTTTCTTATCTTGTTCCTTACCAGTTTGTAATAGTCCACTTATTTCTTTAACCTCATCTTTATAATCGCTATTTTTCTGAAGTTCGCGCCAAAATTCCCCGCACAAATACTTCTCACGCCACTTCTGACGATCATTTATAACTCCTTTTCTTCGTAAATAGTCAATTCGGAAATCTTCTGCAAACCTACACTTATCTCGCCCTTTTTCCTTACAGATTGTACAAGTACCATGGCGATCCCAATCTTTCATGTGGTCCTTCACATCACTATCGAATTTTTTAACCATACCCTCTTCACTGAGAAAATCCAAACCAGAGACTATCTTATACAAAACGTCCACAAGAAATCTCTCACAAAACGTCTTCATCTCTTCTACGTCCGTTCCATATTTAAGAACCGGACAATAATGTTCGGAAATTTTCTCAGGATGCTCGATGTTTAACTCACACAATGTACATCCAGATGCTTTGACCACACCAGAAAGTGCATAATCCTTGCAACTTCCCCCATGAGTAAAATAATGTTCCTTTCGATGGCAAACAGAGCATCCCGAATCACCAATTAATTTTCCACAATATAAATTGTAAGTGATTGATTTTTTGCCAAGAGACAAGATAACCTCTTTTACTTCTTTGCCAGTTTTCTTTACATAGATAGGAGTCGGTGGGGTAGGGTTAAAATAATCATCATCTTCATATTCACGATAAACTGCCTCATACCAAACACCGTCCACTAATTTTACTGTAATTTTACACCTTAAATTTTTACTATCTTTCACACCAAAAGCCAACTCTACTCTAGTTAAAACTTCATTAAAGATTTCTTCTGAAATCCCCCGCTCCTTCCGTTCCTTGTTAATTTCCTTATCTAAGCTCATTACCTGTTGAGGTTGTTGCAACATCTGCGCCGCACCTTGCATATCATTGAACTCCGTAAATTGCATTGGTACACCAAATCCATTCATAAAAAAATCCTCCAAAGTAAAAAAATATAAGATAAAAAATAAATTGTGTAGCTACACAATTTTCCATCATAAAACAACTAATTGTAATTGTCAAGCAAAACGTGTTAAAAAGCATTGCTAAAATAGATAAATAAAGCAAAATAATTCGAGCACACCAGTCAAAAAAACAGTAGAAATAAAGTAATCATCAGACTTTATTCCCTCATTTTTCGAGTGATAGTTTCACGATTTCTATCCACCTTTAGCAATACCCTGCCAAAACAGAAGTGCAAGAAACAGAATTAGCTAAAAAACTCCTCTACTACTGCATATCTCTTCTAACTTTATTTAAAGTGTCCCAATTCCATTCATCGAGACTATAATTGTGACGTTTTGCATAAGCTTTTTGCTTCCCCCATACTGTGACATCTCAGTACAACTTCCCCACTTTCGTCATCAATTACCTCATACGGTCTCTCACTATCATTACCGTAACGATACGTTGCTCCCCCGGCAATTTTATCATGATCATTCTCGTTAATCTTATTAATTGCCATCACGATCACCTCCATATGTTCATATTATACAATATAAAGTTACAAAAATCAATATATATCACAAAAAGCCGCACTTCTTTATAAGAAGTGCACACCATTTGCAATTTTAACCTATCCTAACATACCATACCCCACATTCATGCTCTTAACAACTGATATTAAACGTGTTTCAGCAACTTTAATTAGAATCAACAATAATTTTGCTATTTACTTGCTTTTTAATGTTTTTTTCAACACGGACAATCAAATTTAATTAATAATCACCATATACATCTATGCAATTATCAACCTTGTCTGCAAGTATGTAAAAAAACAACTCACGCTCAATAGAATTAAGTTCATTATAAAATTTAAAAAAATATTTTTCTATTAAATAATCAGCTAACGCTCTTCTCTCACTGCAATAATCATTAGGTCCGTTACCGTATTCTCCTACACCATCTAATCTATAACCAACACCTTCCTTTGTCAGAACACATTCGAATCTCATTCTTCGTTCTGGCTTAGTATCTTCAAAACGCAAGACCTCAAAATTACCATTTTTAAAAACATTTATAGCAAACGGCATGCTACCGTAATCACGACGTTTATCTTCTTCTAAAGAAGCACTGATCCCATCGTCGGGTATTACATCAGTGTTAACACATTTCAATAACGGAATAGCTTCCAAAATTCTTCTCGAAAAAGCATCTTCAAGCATTTCAGCCTTCTCAGGACATGATTCATAAAACTTTCCAACTGACTGTGGCATTGGAAATAATGCCATGGAAACTGAAGAAGAAAGTAATGCTGAAGAAACTAGAGAACTTGCTAAAAAACGCATAAGTTTCATATTGAAACCTCCAAATATAAATGTACTCTACATTTTGCAGAGCCTTTGGTATGATACAAAATTAAATAAAAAAATCAAGCACCCCTAAATCAGAGGTGCCTAAAATTATTATTTTAATCTTATTTTGATGTGTTTCCATCTTTGTTTACATCTTTATAGTCAGCATCGTATACGTTTTGGCCGGATTGTGAAGCATTAGACGGATCACCTGTGCCATTTTGCTGATTTTGCGCTGATGCTTGTTGATATAATTTTGTAGAAACATCAAACATCTCTTTTTGAAGAGCATCGCGCGAAGATTTTATATCATCAAGATTATTCTCAGAAAGCTTTTTACGAAGCTCCTCAACTTTTTTAGTCAAAGAATCTTTCTCTTCCTGACTTATCTTACCTTCACTATCTTTTATTAACTTCTCTACCGAGTAACACAAATTCTCCGCTTCGTTCTTGCAATCGATTTCCTCCCTCTTCTTTTTATCTTCTTCTGCGTATTTTTCAGCATCTTTAACGGCATTTTCAATATCTTCCTTCGACATGTTTCCACTAGAAGAAATCGTTATATGCTGTTGTTTTCCCGTTCCTTTATCTTGTGCACTAACGTTAACTATACCGTTGGCGTCAATATCAAATGTAACTTCAATTTGAGGAATTCCCCTCGGAGCAGGTGCTATTCCATCAAGTTTGAAAATTCCGAGTTGCTTGTTGTCTCTCGCAAATTCACGTTCACCTTGCAAAACATTAACTTCAACTTGGGTTTGCCCATCTGCAGCAGTTGAAAATATCTGACTTTTTTTCGTGGGAATTGTCGTATTACGATCTATTATCTTTGTCATAATTCCGCCCATGGTTTCAATTCCAAGTGAAAGAGGAGTAACATCCAGCAAAAGAAGACCTTTAACATCTCCACCTAAAACTCCACCCTGAATGGCAGCACCCATTGCAACACATTCATCGGGGTTAATTCCTTTAAATGGATCTTTTCCAATGAATTTTTTAACAGCTTCTTGAACAGCCGGAATACGAGATGATCCACCAACTAAAAGAACTTTCGTGATCTGTGAAATTTCTAATCCAGAATCTTTTAGCGCCTGACGAGTAGGAACCATAGTTTGCTCTACAAGATCAGAAGTGAGTTCATCAAACTTTGCTCTCGTTAGAGTTAAATCTAAATGTTTAGGACCACTAGAATCAGCGGTAATGAACGGAAGATTAATACTACTACTCATGGTCCCAGAAAGTTCGATCTTAGCTTTTTCGGCGCTTTCTTTTAAACGCTGCATAGCCATCTTATCATTCGATAAATCAATACCCGTTTCACTCTTGAATGAAGATACCATCCAATTAATTATTCTTTGATCGAAATCGTCTCCACCAAGCCTATTGTTCCCTGCAGTAGCTAAAACCTCTTGTACCCCGTCTCCCATTTCTATTATAGATACATCAAATGTTCCACCACCCAAATCGTATACCATTACTTTTTGGTCATTTTCTTTATCGATTCCGTAAGAAAGAGCGGCAGCAGTAGGTTCGTTTATGATTCTCTTGACTTCTAACCCTGCAATCTTACCAGCGTCTTTGGTCGCTTGGCGTTGAGCGTCTGTAAAATATGCCGGAACAGTTATAACTGCCTCTGAAACTTTTGTGCCCAAATAACTTTCAGCATCAGATTTCAATTTTTGAAGAATCATAGCCGAAATTTCTTGTGGAGTATATGATTTTCCATCGATATTAACTTTATAGTCTGTTCCCATATGTCTTTTAATTGAAGATATTGTCTTATCCGGATTAGTTACAGCTTGTCGTTTTGCAACTTGACCTATTAATCTTTCTCCGTTTTTTCCAAATGCTACAACAGACGGCGTTGTTCTAGCACCTTCCGGGTTTGGAATCACTACAGCTTCTCCACCCTCAATAACCGATACACATGAATTTGTTGTTCCTAAATCGATTCCTATAATTTTTGACATAACAAAAACCTCCAATAATAAATTTTAAATATTAGCCAGAAACCTGAACCATAGCGGCGCGAATTAACCGACCTCCGATTTTGTAACCCTTCTGATAGACATCAGATATCACTGTTTTCCCATCATCACTACTCTCATCAGATTTCGAGCTTGCATTATGAATACTAGGATCAAACTCATCTCCTACTTCTCCAAAAGATTCCACTCCCAATTTTTTCAAAGAGTCATGCATCTTTTTGAGAATCATATTCACTCCTTTAGAGTATTTCTCTTCCATCTCCGAAAACATAGGAAGCGTTCTTTCAATATCGTCGACCGTAGGCAACAAAACAGAAACTACCTCACTAACAGCATCCGAATGAATTCTAATTTTTTCTTTCTTACTCCGTTCCTGATAATTCTTATATTCTGCCGCCAAACGAAGATATTTATCATTTAGTTCCAGAATTTTTTTAGAAAGCTTCTCATTTTCTCCCCTTAGAGACTCTATTTCTGAACTATCAAGCGGAGTATCTTTTTCGATGTCTTCATCTTCCGGAGTTTCATTGATTTCTTCATCATCCTTATTCATTTTTATCGCCCCCTTTCAATTTTATATGTCAAAATGTTATAAATTCAGTATTTTAGAAAGCATTTTCTGAACAATTTTGACTACGTAATTCAATTTTCCAATCACTCTAGAATAACCCATTCCGATTGTTCTTATAATACAAGTCATAACCTGATTCACAGCGAAGATACTATATTTTTTAGTTTTAATCGAACATCCTGAAAGGCCGCTAAATGAAGATATTTATTGTTTAGTTCCAAAATCTCTTTATAAAGCTTCTCATTTTCTAGCCTTAAAGCTTCTATCTTCGAAACACCTTCTTTGATGTTTCCATCTTTCTGAGTTTTATTGATTTTTATATTATCCTTGTTCATTTTTATCGCCTCCCTTCAACTAGGTATCAAAATTTTACAAATTCAGTATCTTAGAAAGCATTTTTTGAACAATCTCGACTACGTAATTCAATTTTCCAATCACGTTAGAATAATCCATTCTGATTGGTCCTATAACGCATATTGCCCCTTCACTCATATCAGAAACGCGATACCTTTCAACCGTAACTGAATATCTTGAAAAAACATCAATGTTACTATCGTCTCCCAAATAAACTTTTATCTTACTTAGACTAGCAAAAATAAAATCGTCGAATTCATCACTTTCTATAAAATTTAGTATTTCAAAAGCTCTCGAAACTTCACTGAATTGAAATAAATTCTTCTTGCCTTCAATTCCTATTCTATTTTTGCAAATCTTTTCCAGAGCACTAAATGAAGCTCTAAATGCCGTTTCCATAATGATGTTTTCTCCATTGTACGAAGAAATAATCTTGTTCATATTCGAGGAAAGATCATTCAAATTACTATTTACAAACTCATTATTTACGCATCGCTCGAATGCATGTAAAACATCATCACTTATCTCAAAGTCACAGTTAAATATCTGATTTTGCACCATACCTGAGGAAGTAATCAGAACTATCATCGAAGTATATTTCCCAATTTTTATAAACTTTACTTCTTTTATGAACGAACATTTGACCGGCGGAGGTGCAAATACAACTGTACAATCGGTTATCTGAGATAATATGCTACAGGCTTCCCTCAAAACACTTTCAGGATCAAACAAGTTTCCACTAAACATGCTCAGTATTTTGTTTTTTTCATCTTGCGAAATTGCCCCATAGACCATGTTGTTAATATAAATCCGATAACCGTCCACTGAGGGAACACGTCCAGCGGAGACGTGAGGTTGTTCTAAAAATCCCATAGCAGTAAGAGACGCCATTTCGTTGCGAATCGTAGATGCAGACGGCGAATTTTCAAGAAGCTCATAAACGACTTTCGATCCAACAGGTTCTCCCGTTTGAATATATCTTTCCACGATTGACATTAGTATTTTCAAAGTTCGAAATTTCAGATCTAATAATATCACCTTCCTTTTTTTGGCACTCTATCCACTAGAGTGACAATTCTTAATTTACCACGATCATTTGAGTATGTCAATAGGTTTTGAAAAAATATTTTTTTATTTTTATATTTTACAAAATCAATGTATTTCACAGTAAATTTATAAAAAAACTGAGGAACATTAAATTCCTCAGAAACGTCTAACACACATCGAAAATACAATATCAATCACTAAGATGATTCACTCAGCCATCCTTTAATTTCTTCAGCATTAAAGCTATCCCAATCAACAACCCTAAAAAGTTTCGAGGCAACTGAGGATAAGATTCCATACTTTAATAAATGGTTGTTGATGTTAAATTTAAACCCAATTTTCTTCAACATATAATCAGCCAATAAAAATAACACAAATCCTTTAATTCTACCCTGATCATCAGCATTATAATAACTACAGTAATCAGCATAAGTAATAGTCTCAATCTTTTCATCTTTCACTATGAAATACACCATTCCGCCTTGGTTTGCATTTTGGACAATGAACTTAGGAGCTCCGCCCAAAGTAGCAAGGCCCAACGTCGTTATCAAACAAGTAAATCCATCATTACTAAAATCTTTAAATCCAACCTTAGCAATACGCGGCGCTACATCCTCATCATCAGTGATAGCATTAATAAATTTCGCATAACTCATTTTAGCCTCACTCGCGTCAGGTGAAATAGAACCAAGTGCAGCTTCCAAAGATAACTTCTCATTCCGTAACTGGTTAAGCTGCTCATCATCTCCACCTGACGTATTAGACTGATTGACCAACTTCTTGTACTTATGCCAATCATATAACTTCGTCCCCCCCAACTTGCCAAACCAGCGACCGCAGTGCCCGAACCGCCACCCGTAAGAAACCACAATGGACTAAACTTATTACCATTACCCTTACTAGTTGCGGCACTCTTTGTGGCAAAACTTTTTACCTTAGAATTTTCAGAACCATTTTTCTCACTACTCACCAGAGCAGTACTCTTACCCTTCCGAGCATCCTTCTTCCGTTTTCTTATATCACTTACACTATCAGTTCTTCTACTTTTAGATTCGTATTTCTTTGCTGCATACGATGGATAATTAGACATAAAAGCCGAACTACCTAAAAGCAAAGCAAAAAATCGCAGAACTTTATTCATAACAAACAACTTCCCCAAAATTTAGATAGGACAAAACAATACACCAGCCCTAGAATATTATAATTTGTATAAATTTATCAATCGTCTAATGTGAGCTTTTGTTTTATGATATTTTACTTTTTAATATTTTCTTTTATGTATTGTAAAAAAATGTTTTGTGAATTTCGTTATTATACTTTGCCTTGTTAATTTTACCTGTCTCTTTTATTTTGTTGAAATTTATGAAATGATGATGTACGATAAGAAAATGAACTTTAATATTTCGAAAGTTAATCCTGCTGTGAGGGTCGTTTTATCTATTATTCTGGCTATTTTACAAACTTTTTCATTTAGTTTGTGTTCTAGGCTTCTCCTTTTTCTAGTTGCATTATCTCTGACAATTATTTTTCGTTTAAAAATAAAAGTTAATTTTAAGGTCTTGGGCATAGTGTTTTCGATTATTTTTATTTCGAGTTTTTTTGGTGATAGTAAGGGGCCTTTTTTTGAATTTGGATTTATAAAATTGAGCTACAATCTGATTGCCACTTTTTTGACTATGATTCTAAGTACCATGACGTTTTGGATGTTCTCAGTTATATTTTTAAATTCTATCCCTCCTGATGATGTTTCATATGTTGTCGATCTTTTGATGATTCCCATGAGAAAATTAAAGGTCAACGTTAATGAAGTTTCTATGATTATAATACTCGCACTTAGGTTCATGCCTGTTATACTTAGCGAAAGCAAAAAGATCATGATTGTTCAAGAATCCAGGGGCGCAGGAATCTCTGATGGTTCGTTTTTTAAAAGAATTAAATATATGTTGCCAGTATTTATTCCTATATTTTCATCATGTTTTAGACGTGCTATAAATGTTTCTTTGGCGATGGAATCGAGATGTTATGGCGCGCCTTATAAACGGACAAGTTTGCGTAAAAACAAGTTTGGTTATGCTGATTTCTTACTTGGTGTATTTACCCTGTGTTTGATTATCGGAGTGTTATATTGCAATCAGATCAAAATTTTTTAATGGTTTTAAGATTTTTGGGTACTAACTTTCATGGATGGCAAATTCAAAAAAATGCTATCTCTGTTCAGGAGGCGTTTCAAGATGCTCTTTTTCAAGTAACTAAGTCGGTTATTGATATAAAAGGATGTTCTCGTACAGATTCTGGGGTTCATGCTAATTCTTATTGTGTGAGTGCAAGAATAAGTATAGAGATAAATGAAAAAAATCTAGCATTAGCAATAAATAAATTTCTTCCAAACGATATTAGAGTAATGAAATGCATCAAAGTAAATAATGATTTTCATGCGCGGTATTCATGCATAGCAAAGGAGTATGTTTATTTGATTTATCATGATTATGTTCTAGATCCTTTTTTACATGGAAGATGTTTGCATTTTTGGTACCCTTTAGATATAAAATTAATAAACGAGTTAGCAAGTACTTTTGTAGGGACGCACGATTTTAGTGCTTTTTGTACAGAAGATATGAGAGAGAAGAAAAACATGAAGAGAAATGTACATCATTTTGTGGTTCAAGAGAAGAATAAGTTGGTTGAATTCAAAATAAAAGCAGATGGTTTTCTTTATAATATGGTGAGAATTTTAATTGGTACATTATTAGAAGCCAATTATCGTAAAATGACAAAAGATGATTTGATGAAAATTTTGCTCTCAAAAGATAGAAAACATGCGGGCCCTACGGTGCCACCATGCGGTTTGTATTTAAATAAAGTATTTTATGAAGAGTTTGTTTTATGAAAAAAATTAAAAAAAGATATTTTTTTTTGCTAATAATATTGGTTTCAACCTTAGTGTTTGGATATATGAACAGGAGATTATTCGAACCTGAAAATTTCAGATATGCAGTTCGTGATTTTAAATCATCAATTAAGGGAGAAAAGGTAAAAAGTCTAAGCTTTAGGAGTTTTTCGAAGGAAAATGTAGCTTTTTTTGATAATGATCTTGCAATTTTAACTGATTCAAGTTTTACGGTCCTTACTCAGCGTTTTAGAAAAAAGTTTGAGATTAAGCACAATTTTAAATCTCCGGTTTTGAAGTGCTCAAAATATAAATCTTTGATTTTTGATTCCGAAGGTTATAATTATATTGTGACCAACAGATTTGAATCTATTAACGAGGGGAAAGTAAAAAATAAGATAATAACAGGTGAAATTTCTGAGAAAGATAACATTATTTTTATAACAGAATCTGATGAGTATTTCTGCGAAATGGCAGTCATTAACGTAAGTGGTGAGTACAAATTTCGTTATTTTTTTGCAAATACGTACGTAATTGATGTATCGATCAATGATATCGGAGACAAAATTGCAATTTGTGGAATGAAATCAGAGAATGGGGTGATAAAGTCAATAGTTCAGATATTTGATATAAAAAGCGAAACACCCGTTTTTTCAAAAGAATTCGAAGATAAATTTATGTCTATCAACTTTTTTGACGACAGAGATTGTATGTTGATCGGGAACAAATCCATCATATGCGTAAAAAACGTAGGGGAGGAAATATTAGAGATTAAACACAACAAGCAAACGTGCCTATTTAGCTTCGATAAGAGCTTCGGGCTAGCAGTTTCAATTTCGCCTTCAAACGATTACAGAAACCAAACAATAATGATCATCAACAAGAGTTGTCAAAAAATATCGGAGATAAACACAAGAAAAAACTTAAAATCGATTTATTTCAAAAACAAAATAGTGACCACGATGTCTGAAAATCAAGCAACAGCAGTCAAACTGAATGGCAAGATCATATCAAAATCGAAAGTCCCCTCAAATTGCAAAGCATCAATTTTCTTACCTAAACCCTCACGTTTCGCTGTTTTTGGTTCTGAGGTTTTGTCATTTTTGTGACCTATACACCGCAAGACGAAATCAAGACTATCACGAAAAACGAAATAAAATCATACCTTTGACTAGCAGCCTATCTATTTTCGCCTTTTTGCTCTCTAATCAAATTGAATGGTAAATGCATATCAAAATCAAAAGTCCCCTCAAATTGCAAAGCATCAATTTTCTTACCTAAACCCTCACGTTTCGCTGTTTTTGGTTCTGAGGTTTTGTCATTTTTGTGACCTATACACCGCAAGACGAAATCAAGACTATCACGAAAAACGAAATAAAATCATACCTTTGACTAGCATGCTCACCATTTTGCTTCATCTATCTATTTTCGCCTTTTTGCTCTCTAATCAAATTTAATGGTAAATGCATATCAAAATCAAAAGTCCCCTCGAGCTGCAAAGTTTTTACTTTTTTGTCTAAGCTCTCACTTTTTGCCGCCTTCGGCTTCGAGGCTTTGTTACCCTCATGGTGTTTTTTTTCTTTTTTGCCCGATTTTTTTTCCTTCTTCTCCTTCTTAGAAGATTTGTCTTTTTTATTTTCTTTCTTTTTTTCCTTTTCTTTAATAGTAAACAATCTGAAATATTCAGTTATTCCTTTACACACTGCCTCAGCAAAATCATTCTGACGATTTATTAATTTATTGGCATCCGATCTATTAGTAATGAAAGCAAGTTCCACAAGAGCGGCAGGCATATTGGTATTTTTTATAACGTAAAAATCCTCCGTCTTAACTCCGCGATCTGTAGTCCCCAATTTCGAAGTCACAGCACTTAAAGTCAGAGCAGCCAACAGACCAGACTGACTGTATCTCATGTCATTTAGCGGGTCGCCTTCACCTTTATATATGTAGCACTCGGTACCGTTAGCCAACTCTTTATCGAATGAATTACAATGAATCGAAACAAATACATCTGCTCCCCAATTATTTGCCTTATTTACCCTTTCAGCGAGACCAGAAGTTTGATTGGTTCCCAGGACTACTTTTTCGTCTGGACGCGAAAGCATCACCTCGTAATTTCCTTTCTTCTCAAGCAACTCTTTTACTTTCTTACCGATACTAAAAGTTACATCTCCTTCATCAAGGCCCTCCAACCCCTTGGCGCCCACGCCAAAAGAAGTGCCTTTCGGATTATGCCCCTGATCTATGAATACCTTATGTTTTTTTACAACCACAGCCCCACTCACCTTTTTAGTCTCGTCAGCCAAAGATGTACTTTTTGTCAAACCCAGTAAAAAAAGTACAGACATAAATCTACAAAACAATATACGCCTAGTGATTGAATACATAAAATACCTCCAAAAATTTACAAAATCACATGGTTTAGATGTAAATTATAGCATAAACATCATATCTTGTCAAATAATGTAGTAAAAAAATTTTTATGTATGTCTTTCCAAAAATTTTATCCATGAATGTAGAATTTTACATTTTATTCATATATAATGAGGGCATGATGCTACCGTAGCTCAGTAGGCAGAGCACGTCCTTGGTAAGGACGAGGTCAGCGGTTCGAGCCCGCTCGGTAGCTCCATCAACTCAAAACTGCACCTCCAGTGATGTTTTTGGAGGTGCTTTTTGCTGTGTGGATTTACAAAAAATTATAAACTTTTCTGTTTAGTGTTTTGACCCGAACTTTAACTTTTTATAAAAATAAGTGGAATATTACGAAAAAATCTTTTTATTAACTACGGCGTGTCACTCAAAAGTACACTAAATCACAAATTTAGACTTCTATTGAATTTTCAAATTAAACCCCACTTTCAGGTGACATAAACCAAGCTAAATTACTGTCCAAGAAGAATTTTTCATCTAACCGACCCATCGATTAGAAATGTATCAAAAAGAATCATAAATTCAGCTTGTCAAGATTTGAAATCAAATCTTTGAGTTTCGATTTACTCTTGCTTAATGTTTCCTCTACAGATGAAATTACGTCTTTTGGAGCTTTTTGTGTAAATTCTTTATTCTGTAACATACTTTCACTCTTTTTTATATTACTTTTAACTGTTTCGATATCTTTAGCAAGCTGATCTTTTAATTTTTCAATATCTGCTAACTCTTCCATATCTACGTAAATTTTCGCAAAATCGAGAATTATACATGTAGCTTTCTTACTTTCTGGCTTTCCAAATTTAATACCTTCTACCTTTGAAAGAGTCTTTATCTTATCCAAATGGCGCTCAAACAAACCATGATCTTCCGATTCAACAAATATATTTATCAATTTAGAAGCAGGAGTGCCCATTTCATTTCTCTTATTTCTAATCGAATGAATAACTGAGATTATTTTCTTAATTTCGTATTCCGCACTCTTATTCTCTAACTTTTCATCATAATCTATATAGCTAGACGATATTAAAGGAGAATTTTTAAAAATAGACCATATCTTTTCAGTAACAAATGGTATAAACGGATGTAACATTTTTACGATTCTTAAAAAGAAATTGCACGAGTTAGAAACTGCTGAAGAATTGTTTTTAAAATCAATCTTACAAAATTCAAGATACCAATCGCAGAACTCATCCCAGAAAAGTGAATAGATCTTTTGCAACGCCACTCCGAACTCAAATCTTTCCAAGTTCTCTCTTACCTCTTTTGAAACCTCATTTATTCTGCTCAAAATCCAAGAATCAAATATCGATAAAGATTCAACTTTATCATCCAGCTTCTTTTCACCGAGGTTCATATGCAAAAATCTAGAAGCATTCCATATTTTGTTAACAAAATTTCTATTTCCCTCAAGCTTACTTTCTAAAAATCTAGTATCGTTTCCAAGAGTAAGCCCCATAACCAACGTCAAGCGAAGAGAATCTGCTCCGTATTCTGATATTACCTCAAGAGGATCAATGCCATTTCCAAGAGATTTAGACATCTTTCGCCCTTTGGAATCCCTAACTAATCCGTGAATCAGAACCTTTTTAAATGGTATTTCTTTCGTAAGCTTAAGAGAAGAAAAAATCATCCTCGCAACCCAAAAGAATATAATATCATACCCTGTAACTAGCACATCTGTTGGGAAGAATCTATCTAATTGTTTAGTTTTATCTGGCCATCCTAAAATTGCAAATGGCCAAAGTGCAGCGGAAAACCAAGTATCCAACGAATTTTCATCAAACCCTATATTTTTCGAATTACACTTCTCGCACTTAGATATCTTTTCTCTAAAGCAACCCATATTTTTACAATCAGGGCAGTAATAAACGGGTATCTGGTGTCCCCACCAAAGCTGACGAGATATGCACCAATCTTTTATGTTTTCCATCCAGTGCATATAGGTCTTTGAAAAACGTTCTGGATAAAAGCTAATTTTTCCATTCTTAACAGCATCGATGGCCGGTTTTGCAAGATCTTTCATTTTAACAAACCACTGGTCAGAAATTAAAGGTTCAATTACAGTTTCACACCTAGAACATATTCCAACGTTATTGTTTATCTTCTCACGTTTGATTACCAAATCATTTTCAGTAAGATCATCGATGATCTTCTTCCTAGCTTCGAATCTATCCAGACCGTTATACTTTCCACATTTTTCATTGAGAATTCCATTTGTGTCTATAACCGAAATAGCTTCCAAATTATTTCTTTCGCCTATTTCAAAATCTGCAAAATCGTGCGCAGGAGTTACCTTTAAAACACCCGTTCCGAATGATTTATCGACGTAAGAATCAGAAATAATCGGAATCTCTCTTTCAACAATCGGAATCAAAACTTTAGAGCCTATGTATTGTGCATATCTTTCATCATCTGGGTTAACAGCAAGAGCAACATCCCCAAAAATAGTTTCAGGACGAGTTGTTGCAACGGTCAAAAATGCAGACCTATCAGGAAAATAGTATTTTAAGTGGATTAGCTCACCATTTGATTCTTTAAAGTCAACTTCGATATCTGATATCGAAGTTTTGCAGTTAATACACCAATTAACTATTCTGTTACCTTTGTATATTAACCCTTCTTTATAAAGTGTGCAGAAAAAATCTCTAACAGATCGATAATACCCATCATCCATAGTAAAGCGTTCTCGCTTCCAATCACAAGAAGCTCCTAATTTTCTTATTTGACGTACTATATTCCCACCATATTCTTTTTTCCAAGCAAAAGCGCGCTCCATAAATTTTTCTCGACCTATCTTTTCTTTTGTCAACCCCTCGCTTCTCAATTTAGCAACTATTCTCGCCTCTGTTGCCATAGCAGCGTGATCAGTTCCTGGAATCCAAAATACTTCCTTTCCACACATCCGATTGTACCTGATTAAAACATCCTGAATAGTATTATCAAGAGCGTGTCCCATATGAAGATTGCCGGTTATATTAGGGGGAGGCATAGCAATCGTATAGGCCTCCTTTTTTGAATCGAAATCTGCATCAAAACACCCATTATCTTCCCAAAACTTATAAATCTCATCCTCAAACTTACAAGGATCGTATATTTTATCTAACTTTTCACACATAAAGACCTCCAAAGATATAAAGTATCTCCTCATTATATCAGATTGTTTACGAAAAGCTATCTGACACATAATCTTGAATTCAAAAAAAAAATTATCTGTGACTCGATTATTTACTCCGGTTTAAGAAGAAAAAAACAAAACGGATAGTAAAATTTTTATAACTAAAGTTAATCTTCTTACATGATAATATTTCTCAGATAATTCTAAGAAAAGAAACCACATTATAAAATATAAATAATAAACACAAAATAAAAAAAAGTAAAAAATGAAAACATACAAGATCTTCTATTGTAAAACTCTCATAAAAAATCCAATTATCAGGATCTACAACTTTTTATTTTGATTAAGATCTTAAATATTTAAAACAGTGTTTATTTGATCTTCAGATACTAACTCCACTCCCAATTTTTTTGCTTTTTCAAGTTTGGAACCAGGATTTTTCCCACATATTAGATATGACACAGTTTTGTTTACTGAAGATAAAACTTTTATCCCATTATCATTTAAAAGCCGTGTTAACTCTTCTCTAGTATAAAATTCAAACTTTCCGGTCAAACAGCAGGTTATTTGTTTGTTATACACATTAAGTCTCTGAATATATTTCGTATTTATTCCAAGCAACTTTAAATTATGGATATTCCAGTAGGAATTTTAACCAAGTCTCCAAACCCTATTGTTACTTCTCTATCAAGACAAGCATACAAATCATATCCCGCAGAGCCCTCTGTTGCCCTTGTAGGGATAATCGCATTTTTTCTCAACTTAACAATTTTCAAATTCATTCTAATTCTCCCAAAAAGATTTGAAATTATCATCACCTGATAGTACATTTTTGATTCTTGTTTGTAAATTTTCCTGATTTTCTTCATTTGTACAAAGCACAAAATAGCTAAAAAGTTGAACCGAATCTAGAAAATTAACCGATTCCTTAGATGATTCAATAAAACTCGAAATTTTATTTTTTATTTCTGATCTATTTGAATCCTCTGAAAAATAACCATAAATGTATTCTAAGTAATCATATGCATTGTTCAATTCTTGGCGAATTTCTTCCAAACTTGTATTCTTGGGATTTTTACAAATATCGTCACCTGACAATTTTAAAATATCTATAAAATCTTTAAACTTATCGTATGGATAGTCTTTTAATAAGTTTAAATAAGAGAGAAAATTAATAGAAACACTTAATTTAAAGAACATTTGACAAACTTCAAAGAACAAATTCATGTGGGCTTTATTACTTACATCTACTTTTCCATTGTCTCCTTTTTTACCACTCATACCCATCAACGAACAAGTTCGAACATAATTGTTAGCGATAATGCAATCGATGTAATTATCAAGTCTTTGATTAATACTTTCCACTCCTCGAACAGATTCAAAATAATCACCAAAATTATTAAAATTAAAATCAATGCCGGAATAGTTATTTACACAAAACACAGAAATCACCCCTCTCAAAATCAGTGAGAGTACGAGTGTACCAAAACCCAAAAATATAGTCAATATTACCTATGTATCATTGCTAAAAATGGATAAAAATAGTGAATTTATACATTCGAAAAATAAAATAGAAAAAAATGTTAACCATCTATCTTAGAAATTTTTTCAACTAATGCGTTTAGACTGTCTTGTTGTGGCATTGCAAAAATAGGATATAAATAGGAAAGAGAAGATATGAAAAACGAAATGAAATATCTAAAATGTGGACAAACATAAAGAACAAAAAGTGGATTTCACAGAGATAAGCAAAGGTATAAATGTAAAAATTGTGGATGCAACTATACTGGCGGAAGAAATAGTTACTCAGAAGATATAAAACAAAAAGCAATAAAATATTACTCAGAAGGTAATGGATTTAAAAGAATTGAAAGATTACTTCATGTTATTCATGTGTCCATAATAAATTGGGTAAAGCAGGTTGCAGATAAAATACGTAAAATGAGGACATTTAGTAATAAGAAAACGAATATTCTAGAACTTGACGAAATGTGTGAATTTTAAAAAAAATATGGCTTTGAACGGCTGTAAATCGAGAGACTAAAAAGTTTGTTAGTTTTTTCGTAGGTGATCGCAGTTCTAAAAGCTTTGAGAAACTTTGTGAAAATATTTCTCATATTGAGGCTAAATTTTATGCTACATATGAATTCCCAGTATACGATATCGTTCCACCAAACATCTGATTGGCAAATCTCATACTATACCGTTGAACGTATGAACCGTCTTCTTCGACATTATCTTGCACGCTTTTCTTGCAAAACTTATTGCTGGTCTAAAAGTTTAAATATGATTGTTTACTCCCTCTTACTGTTTTTTTACCGTGATTATTTCTCTGCTATGTGCTTTTAGCAATGTCACTAATTGGTAAAACAAGCCAAAAAGATGTATATTTGAAATATGGGCTCTTGGGAGAAGTGGCTAGTAAACGAGTAATGAAAAGAGGACACTTTTGATTTATTATTACAAAACGTTGAGCGGATTTATATATAAGAAGGATAGTTGCGAGAACGGAACATGGGTAAACTGTATGTCTCCTACTGCTGAGGAAGTCGCTTTTCTTTCGGAGCATTTTGAAATTGATATGGACTTTTTGAAGGGTGCACTCGATGAAGAAGAAGCATCACGGACGGATTACGATAATGGGGTTATATTGATAGTCATAGATGTGCCAGTTGAAGCTAAATCTGACCGCATGATGATGTACTACACTACCCCTCTAGTAATTTTTCTCACGAGTGAAAATGTTATAACAGTTTCTTTGAAGGGAAATGACATAACAAATTCGTTTGCTTCTGGTAGGGTGAGAAATGCCGACACTAATGATGTTTCGAGTTTTGTTCTGAATATTGTCCTCTTTGTGGCAAGAAAATACCTTAGTTATCTAAATAAAATAATCAAAAATAGCAATCGAATTGAAAAGACTCTTAAAAAATCTATGAAAAACAAGGAATTGATACAGCTTTTGGAAATAAAAAAATCACTAGTTTATTTTTCATCTTCATTGAAAACCTCGAAGGCTACATTGGAAAAGCTTTTTAGAGTTGGGCTTATAGCTAAAGACGAGAACAACACAGAGCTTATGGATGATGTCATAATCGAATTAAAACAAGCAATTGAAATGACTGATACATATATGAATATAATTTCTGGAACTATGGAGGCTTTTGCGTCAATTATCTCGAATAATTTGAACATTGTGATGAAGATTTTGGCCTCAATAACCCTTATTATTTCAATTCCGACGGTAATTTCTGGAATATACGGAATGAACACACCCGGACTTCCATTCATGGATTGCTGGTGGTTCCCCGTAGTACTCTCTTTTTTACTGATGGCGATTTCTTTTAAAATACTTAAAGACAAAGATATGCTCTAATTTTAAATGACAAAAGTATAAACAGGCGGAAAAAACACATTGAGCATTAAACTTGTCCCTGGTTGTACTTTCCGGGCCCTGCTCGATTTTTCTTTGTAGAATCTTTAGATCCAAAGAAACCTTCGCAAACTTCGTTCCTTGTCTATCAGCTTTACCATTTATTAGCCTGAAGAGCGCTCCCGCCACCAACCTCATTACCTTCAGTTTCTCTGTATTCAGTAATCCCCTTTTGATTTTTTTGCATAGAACCAAAAAACCTCTTTTTCCCCCGCCAAGAACACAGAAACCGAACACAATGCTGCCAGTAACAACGAAACTAACTTCTCACTTCTTACACCTTCTACTTAGAAACCGCTACAAAAGTGGAGCGGATGATGAGAATCGAACTCACACTGCCAGCTTGGAAGGCTGGAATTCTACCATTGAATTACACCCGCACCTTTTCAGTCTATAACAGTCTAAATTTTTTGTCAAGTATAAAACAAAGGCAAGCATTGTTAAAAGTAAATGGATGACGTAAAATGCAAAGCATGATAGAAGAGAAAAAATGTCCAAAATGTGGACGAAAAGAAAAAGTGAAAAATGGATTTATGAGGGGAAAGCAAAGGTATAAATGTAAAAATTGTTGACGTAACTATGACTGGCGGAAGAAATGGTTATTCAGAAGATATAGATCAAAAAGCAATAAAATATTACTTGGAAGGTAATAGGTTTAAAAGAATTGAAAGATTGCTTCATGTTAGTCATGTGTCCATAATAAATTGGGTAAAAGCAGGCTGCAGATAAAATATGTAAAATGAGGATATTTTGATAACAAGAAAATGAATATTCTAGGACTTGTGAGATGTGTGCGAATTTAAAAAAAATATAGCCCTGGACGGCTGTAAGTCGAGAGACTGAAGAACTTGTTTTTTTTCTAGATGATCGCAGTTCTGAGGGCTTTGAGAGACTTTGTGAAAATATATTTCTCATATTGAGGCTAAATTTCATACTACAGGTAAATTCCCAGCATTCGATATCATCACCCAAAATAAACATCTGATCGGCAAGTCCCACATTTTTACCGTTGAACGTATGAAGCGTCTTTTTCGACATTATCCTGTATGCTTTTCTCGCAAAACTTACTGCTGTTCTAAAAGTTCAAATATGATTGTTTACTCCCTCTTATTGTTTTGTATCGTGATTATTTCTCTTCTATGCGCTTTTAGCAATGCCAGCATTACCAATGCCTTGACTTTTAAAAATATAGTTGTTATAATGAACTCTGGATGTGAGATGTTACACATCCAAATATTTTTAAGGAGGAATTTATGTCGTCTAAGGGTAGACTATTAAGAAAACTAAGAAAGGTCATGGGAGTAGCGGTTGCATCATCTAGTTTGTTTGCATGTTCTTCTCAGAGTTCGTGTGCAAAAAATGACACGTATGAGGTCATATATGAGTCGGGTAAGGACTCACCGGGATTAGGTCTCAAATATGATGAAAGCGTAAAAATTTTACGAATCTCTGGGCTGGACATTATACCCGCTGAATGCGGCTCAAGAATGCAAGACGATAGTTGGTGGATATTCGATGAGGTTGAATGGATCAACATCAGAAATGTTGAGAATATTGGTACTTGTTCCTTTTCGTTATGCAAGACGCTAATGGGGGTTACACTTGATGATAAAGTTAAGGTAATTGGTGATAAAGCCTTTGATAGTTGCTATAATCTCAAGGAAATTGTAATTCCGAAGGGAATTACTAATATCGATCAAAGTGCCTTTGAAGATTGTTCCCGTATGAAGAAAGTTGTAATTTTGGGAACTGATGCCAATGGTGCTAAGATTGGTAAATATGCCTTTCGTGGTTGCGAGAATTTGGAAAGCCTTACAATTCCGAATTCTATATCCGAAATCGGTGATGCTGCCTTCGCGAATACTAATTTGACAAAGATTAAAGTTTTGGGTGATCCTGCTAATAATAAAAGTTTACTTGAAAAGTTAAGAAAAACTATAGTGCCAAGATATGGCGAAATTATTGAGTTTAAGAGATGGGCAGCCGACGATTTGGGAATTACTTATGAAGTTTTAAGAAAAAAAGCTGATCAAACAAATGAAGCTTTAAGAGAAAAAGCTGATCAAACAAATGAAGCTTTAAGAAAAAAAGCTAATCAAAATTTGAATCGTACAGATCAAGGCGTTTGGAAGCCTCGAATTCCATTGCGATATTTGGGTACATGGGATGTACTTGAATGGGAACGGGTGCTAGAGAACTCACCCTTCTTTTGAAATTTGTTTTTACCCAAATTGGCGTTTTTTATGAAAGATCTGAAGTGTTAACTGTCCATTGAATTTGTAGTTTTTTAATTACATTGTGGCATGAATAAGGCTAGTATTTTGGGAGTGATATTTGTGTCACCAAAAAACTAACGTTATAACTTAAATCTTATTTGAAACGAAGTTATTAGCCTTCGTTTCCTTTGTTTTTGATTGCCATTTGTGGTAAAATCCTAGTATCCTGCTGGGTGCGCGGACTGTACTTTTTATAACCCTATAACTTTATTTTTTTGGGTTTTTCTCCGGTAGTGGATTGCAGGCCTTACGTTTTGGTTAGGATTCGAGATATTATTGGGTGGGCCCTTCCTGTATACAAATTATTGTTTTGTATCGTGATTATTTCTCTTCTATGCACTTTTAGCAATGCCAGCATTACCAATGCCTTGACTTTTAAAAATATAGTTGTTATAATGAACTCTGGATGTGAGATGTTACACATCCAAATATTTTTAAGGAGGAATTTATGTCGTCTAAGGGTAGACTATTAAGAAAACTAAGAAAGGTCATGGGAGTAGCGGTTGCATCATCTAGTTTGTTTGCATGTTCTTCTCAGAGTTCGTGTGCAAAAAATGACACGTATGAGGTCATATATGAGTCGGGTAAGGACTCACCGGGATTAGGTCTCAAATATGATGAAAGCGTAAAAATTTTACGAATCTCTGGGCTGGACATTAAAAGACCCGCTAAATTCGTCTCAGACATTGAAGAGGATAATAGTTGGATATTCGATAAGGTTGAATGGATCAACATCAGAAATGTTAAGAAGATTGATTATTGTTCCTTTGCGTCATGCACTAAGCTAATGGGGGTTACACTTGATGATAAAGTTAAGGTAATTGGTGTTAGTGCCTTTGATAATTGCTATAATCTCAAGGAAATTGTAGTTCCGAAGGGAATTACTAATATCGGTCAAAGTGCCTTTGAAGATTGTACCCGTATGAAGAAAGTTGTAATTTTGGGAACTGATGCCAATGGTGCTAAGATTGGTAAATATGCCTTTCGTGGTTGCGAGAATTTGGAAAGCCTTACAATTCCGAATTCTATATCCGAAATCGGTGATGCTGCCTTCGCGAATACTAATTTGACAAAGATTAAAGTTTTGGGTGATCCTGCTAATAATAAAAGTTTACTTGAAAAGTTAAGAAAAACTATAGTGCCAAGATATGGCGAAATTATTGAGTTTAAGAGATGGGCAGCCGACGATTTGGGAATTACTTATGAAGTTTTAAGAAAAAAAGCTGATTAAACAAGTGAAGCTTTAAGAGAAAAAGCTAATCAAAATTTGGATCGTACAGATCAAGGCGTTTGTAAGCGTCGAATTCCATTGCGATATTTGGGTTCATGGGATAATATACTTGAAAGGGAACGGGTGCTAGAGGACTCACCCTTCTTTTGAAATTTGTTTTTATCCAAATTGGCGTTTTTTATGAAAGATCTGAAGTGTTAACTGTCCATTGAATTTGT
>CAMUZI010000005.1 GCA_947165155.1 uncultured Clostridia bacterium
TTTTATCGTTCTCTTCTACATCATCCTCATTGTCATCCTTCTCTTCTTCGTCGTTCTCTTCTACATCATCCTCATTGTCATCCTTCTCTTCTTCGTCGTTCTCTTCTACATCATCCTCATTGTCATCCTTCTCTTCTTCGTCGTTATCTTTTACATCACCCATATATACAGACTCGCCGACATCCTTTTCATCACCTAATTCAACTTTATCAATCTCCTTGCTATTTTCCCATTTGACACGGCTCTTCAAAATATCATAGATTCGTTGCCACAAAGCCACACTCTCTAACCCTTTTAAATTACCACCACCATTACTCGGACTCCTATCCTTTTTCAAGTTCAAATACCAACCGTCCAACGCCTCCAACCTTGGGCTGTAAACACTACTAACCAACTCCAACATTCTCCCAGAGCACCCATAGTGACGCAGGGAATGAAAATCAATGGCTATCTTTTTCAAATTACGCTTAACCATCTTAGGAAGAGCAAAAAGTACAGCAGACCCTACCCTAGATTTAGAAACCAATTCATCAACCCAACCTGAAAACCAAACTAAATCATCTAATACCTTCTTGGCTTTTTTAAAAAACGTGTCACGACCTTCCACGTTATGCACTCCTCTTGACCATAAGAACCTTTTTTCAACACGGTAAAAAGTCTCATATGCGTAATCATTAACAACACGCCTAAACTCAACCACTTCCTTACTATCATTCTCAGAACCTTTTCCAAACACCTCAAAGAATGCCTCATTACACTCATCAAGAGTCTTCTCCGCCCAAGTAGCACCCCTGTACGTACCATCAAACCAATTACCCATTTTAGTAAATTCAACGCCAACTCCCTTACCCGCTTTGACACCTGAACTACTAGTAGACGGAACTTCCTGCTTTGCCGCCTTCGCCGAAACTCCCAAACTTCCTAAAGCACACATCGAAGCTGCCAATTTCTTTAAAATCGATTTACTCATAGATATCCTCTCCTATTCAATTCAAAAAAGTGATGAACCCCAAACAATTGTTCCAAAACGTCACCAAACAGAACACACATCATAACTTCCATTATACCATTTAAGAATTTTCTGTCAAGACCTCATACAAAAACCAAAGATAACACACAAGTCTAGCGACGTACCCTCATTTCTTTATACAGATATTCCTAAATGTTGTCAACAGTTAAAATAGAAAAATATCCATTTTTTCTATTTTTAAATGTGATTAGATAAAAATTATAATTATTTATCATATACGTATATAATAGATTATCTATTTTTGAAAATTTAAATTTAACTACTCCCTTATTTGTCTAATCGCATTTTTTTCTAAACGCGAAACTTGTGCCTGACTTATCTTTAACTTTTTTGAAACTTCAGTTTGAGTAAGACCTTGCAAGCATCTCATGGAAATTATTAATTTTTCTCTCTTTGATAGTTTTTTTACTCGATCCTTCATTAATATGGTCTCAGTCCATGATTCATCATTTTCTGATTCCACTTGATCCATAAGTGATATATTATCGTTATCATTGGAAAATATAGGTTCGTCGAGAGATAAAGGGTCAGATATTGATTCCAGAGATATAGAAATAGTTTCTCTTGGAACTTCTAATTTTTGTGCGATTTCATCCACTGTTGGTTCGATTCCTGTATGTTTAAATATTTCCTCTTTTACATTCATAGCTTTATATGCAATTTCGCGCATTGACCTACTAACGCGTATTGGTGTGTTATCTCTAATGTATCTCCGAATTTCCCCAATTATCATGGGAACAGCATAAGTTGAGAATCTCGTGTTTTGAGATATATCAAAATTATCAACTGCCTTTATAAGCCCTATGGTCCCTATTTGAAAAATATCATCAAGCGCTTCTCCTCTATTTACAAATTTTTGAACCACACTCAAAACCAACCTTAGATTACCTTCTATCAATCTATTTCTTGCTTCAATATCACCGTCTTGAGCTTTTCGAATAAGATTTATTTTTTCTTTTTCCTTTATCATCTTTATTTTTCCAGTGTCTATTCCACAAATTTCTACTCTTTTTTGATACAAATCAATCCCTCCAAAATTGCTCTTACCACGATTATCGTCACAAATTTAAATATAAATTCAAAAAAAAGAATATTAAAAAAAAAAAAAATATTAAAAAAAAATATTCTGATTAAAAAAAAAAAAAAAAAAAATTATAATTAACACTCGTGATGCATAGTATTAAATTATTCATCACTAATTTATTTTTTAAGGAGAGTTATTATGGGCATATTTTTAGGAAAGCGAAAATCCAACTTGTTGAAAAAGCTCGTTGCGCCTGTTGTTCTGTCATCTAGTTTGTTTTCTTCTGCTAATGCGATGTACCATAGTTGGAAGATGGAAGAAGAAGGTGTTGGATTTGTATTCAACGATAAATCAAACATATTATGGATCAATGGGATCGGGGAGAAAAGGCATTTATGTGACAACAATAAAAAAATGGTGAAACTTATCAATGATAAGATAAGTAAGTTAAACAATAACAATGAAGGTATAGAAATTAGATTTGCAAAAAAGGGTATAATCGGAATTAAGAATTTTTCATTCTGTGAAATTAAAAAATTAAAAAAAATAAGTTTTCCTGATGGTTTTGAAAATATTGAAGGGGAGGTATTTAGAGATTGTTCAGAATTAGAGGAAATCAATTTCCCTAAAAAAATGGATACATTACATTGTGTTGTTAGTGAATGTAAAAAATTGAAACGTATTGTTTTGCCAGAGTTTAAAAAAATCGATATTAATTTTAGTGGTTGTAAAGGTTTAGAAGTTGTTAAATTTCCTAAGACAACTGGAAGATTTTTGTTTGGTTCATGGCAAAGTACATTTGCAAATTGCTGTAATTTGCGTGAAATTATTAATTTCCCCACAATTTCAGCGCAAACATATGCATATGTTATTTTAGGTGATACATTTAGAAATTGTAAAAAATTGAATAAAATTGAAATAAAAAGTAATGTAAAATTGGGTTTATCTGAAACCTTCGTTGGATGTGAGTCTGCTCATGACATATATGTTGAAAATGTAGCGAATGCTGACGGCGGCTCATTTTATGGTTGCGCCAATCTAACAGCTTTAACGTTAAAACTGCATTCAGATGTAACAACAAGTCGGCCGTGTGTATGTAAAGAGTATCTACATACCCCCAATCTTATATCGATCAACATCGAACGCATGGGAAATTAAAAATCAAAATACTCCGAGGAAATTAATTGTATGGATACTTTTTCTGCGAGAATTTCCTCGATCTCTTTTTTAAAAAACTCGAGCTTACTATGTTCAACCGCAAACGTAACTGTTACCTCTGAATCAAAATTTGTATTAATAATTTTGAATTTGTTTACACACAATATTTTATTGTAATCGCTATATCCAATTCTTAACTTAACCTTGTAGCACATCTTTTTGGTTATAAGTTTGGTATTCTCAATTAGCTTTTTTGCGGAGTCAAAATATGCTCTTGAAAGCCCGCCTGTTCCTAGTTTGATTCCTCCAAAATATCTGACGACTACCACTAATGTATTTTTTAAATTGAAATTTTTTATTACTTTGAGAATTTGAATTCCAGCAGTTCCAGAAGGTTCGTTATCATCGCAGCTTTTAGATTTACTATCAACGAGAACATACGAATAAACATGATGAGTCGCATCACGAAACGAATTTTTTATTCCCAAAATTATCTCTTTTGCTTCTTCTTCATCAGATACAAAATAACAAGAAGAAATAAACTTTGATTTTTTCACTTCCATGGAAATTTCATTTTTTGAAACAGTAATGTACTCGTCACTCATACCTTTTAATTTTATTTCTGCAAATAGACATTTCAAGATTAAAAACATTTTTTTCTACAAGAATCTTATAACATCCTTTATTGTTATCTTTTTCACTATGTACTGAATAATTAAGAAGAGATAGATTTTAGTTTTTGGAATGACAAATTACTTGTCATTTATACTTTTCACTTTTATTTTTACCAATGGATATTTCAAGATTAAAAACATTTTCTTTTATCCAGAATCTCATATTACCTCCGTTTTTTCTAATAAACTTTCTTAGAGTTTTTAATCCTATTTTTTCTTTTATTCTATGATGTGAATTTTTATCACATAAAACATACGAAAATGAATTCGAAAAAAGGTAAATGTAATTTCCATTTTCAATTTTAAAGCTAATTGATATAAATCTTTCCAAACTATTACGACTAAAATTTATACAATTGTCGATTATGTTTCCAAATATCACACATAAATCAACATCATCAATTTCAGGAAATTTCAATTCTTCAATAAAAAAACGTATTTTATATTTCTTCATCAAATTTATTTTAGATTTAAGTAGCAAATTGATCGGTTTAAAATTTTCATAATCATCAATTCCCAACGGGCCGAATATATTAGATAATTTCACCCTGGCCTCGTCAATTTTTTTTGATAGTATCAATCCAGATACTGAAAATAACGCATTTCCTAGGTTATGAATAAGTTCTTTGAATTCTTTCTCCGGCATTTTATTCTCCTAAATGTGAATTATATTCACAATAGTATCAAATGAAAACAAGAAAATCAATACTAAAAAATCATGCATCGCTAAAAGTGCATAGAAAAGAAATAATCACGGTACAAAGATAATAAGAGAGAGTAAACAATCATACTTAAACTTTTAGACCAGCAGTAGGTTTTGCGAACAAAGCGTGCAAGAGATAATGTCGAAGAAGACGGTTCATACGTTCAACAGTATAAGTATAAGATTTGTCGATCAGATGTTTGTTTGGTGGAATAATATCGCATACTAGGAATTTATCTGTGATATAAAACTTAACCTCAACATGTGAAATATTTTTACAAAGTTTCTCAAAGCTTTTAGAATTGCGATCACCCACGAAAAAACCAACAAGTTTTTTTAGTTTCTTGATTTAAAGCTATCCAAAGCCATATTTTTTTAAAATTCACACACATTTCATCAAGTTCTAGAATATTTGTTTTTTTGTTATTAAATGTACTCATTTTACGTATTTTATCTGCAACTTGCTTTACCCCCAATTCATCACGGATACATGATCAATATGAAGTAATCTTTTAATTCTTCTAAACCCATTAGCTTTCGAGTAACATTTTATTGCTTTTTGTTTTATATCTTCTGGATAACCATTCCTCCCGCCAGTACAGTCACATCCGCAATTTTTACATCTATACCTCTGCCTTCCTCTCATAAATCCACTTTTCACTTTTTCTTCTTGTCCGCATTTTGGACATTTTTTCTCTTCTATCACACTTTGCATTTTACATTTACATTATCTATTCACTTTTAACAATGTCAAAATCATGCATTACAAAAGACAAGTATAAAAAGCTTCCAAAATGACATAGCCAAAAATACATACATTTTTTTTAACTACAATTCAAAAAAGCTCCAACTCATAAATTGTGTTAGTTGCCTCTTTTTTTCAGAATAGTCTCATATTATATACTTCCAGTATAATTACATCCACAGCATTTACATTTGTATCTTTGCTTACCTCTGTAAAATTCACTTTTTGTTTTTATGTTTGTTTACATTTTGAACGTTTTATTTCGTTTTCCACATCTTTCTTTTACCATTTATATCCTATTTTTGCAACGCCATGCCAAATCAGCAAGCACAAAGCAACCAACAAATGAAACAAAAATCAATATCGCAACAAATATTGTGAACAACTCGCGGTCGATGCTGTATTGCACTGGATATTCTTCGTCAACATCAAATTAAAAAATTTGAAAAAATTCTTTTTGCAGTCTAGTAAATAAAAAGACCTGTACTTTGAAAATTAAACAAGAGCAGTCAGTCATCAGGAGAGAAAAACTTAACACCACCAAAATCCAAAACAATAAAAAATAACTTAATTAAACACTTTAAACAAAAAACAAAATGGCTGGGATAGCTGGATTCGAACCAACGAATGATGGAGTCAAAGTCCATTGCCTTACCACTTGGCTATATCCCAACATCAATCGCGCGCAGTATATACAAAATCAAAAAAAATGTCAAGCATATTGTTTTTTGGGTATTGCTAAAAATAGATAGATGAAGCAAAATGATTCGAATAAACTAGTAAAAAAAACAATAGGAATAAAGTGGTAAGCAAACTTTATTTTTTCGTTTTTAGAGTGATATTTTCAAGGTTTCTATTCACTTTTAGCAATGTCAATTTATCGAGGATATTTACTTTTCGATTTATGTTTATCAGTCCTGCGGTGAAATCTACTTTATCTATTTTGAACACACCTTGAAATACTCTTTTATCGAACTACTCTGACATTTTGGTTACTTTTTGGTTGACAATTGAGTTGATTTATATTATAATATAGATATATAGTGCTATAAATGGAGTGATTTATATGTCTAGTTGTGTTATACAAATTCGAATCGATGAAAGAGTAAAAAAACGAGTTGATCGTCTTTTTGAAAAATTGGGATTTGATACCCCCACAGCTGTCAGAATGTTTTTGGCTCAATCATTGAAAACAAACGGCTTACCTTTCGATGTTCGCCTTTCAAATGGAAAAGTAGAAACTCTAAATGCAATCGATGAAATTGAAAATCAGATAAGGAATAAAAATGGACAAATTTTTAGAGATACAAATGAATTGTTTGAAAGTTTGGAGATTTAAACTTTGTTAGAAATATTTGCTTCCTCATAGATTCGAAAAAGATTTTAAAGCTCTGAAGAAAAGAAATTATGATATGAACTCATTAAGAAATACTATGAACCATATTGCATCTGGTGAAGAGTTACCTATAAAATTTCGTGATCATCCACTTAAGGGTAATTATCAGGGGTATAGGGATTGTCACATAAAAGATGATTAGCTACTAGTTTACAAAGTACATGATGATGTTCTTTATTTAGCAAGAACGGAGACCTATAGTAATTTAGGATTTTAAATCCAATTATCGCCTAAGACGAAAGGTTGTCCCAACCTTACATCTTCTTCTTTGATTTTGAAATTTAAGAAACGTATAAACTGTGAGAAATCACCATTCGCTTCGATTACAATGTTCTTACTTTAAGATGAAACTCCTGTTTGTTTGAAAACTTCTATCATTGTTGATAGAGGGGTTTCGGTGTTTTTTGTCTTTAGGTTGATGGTTTACGCACGCAAGAAAGGGATTTCCACCCTCTAAAACTGCTCCTTTTTCAAGTTTTGGAATGTTTCCCAAATTCTTAGGAATTTTAGGAATATTCAATCCAAAGTGTCCTCTACCAAGCCAATAAGGAAGATCGAAACTTATTTTGTTGAGTCCTCTAATCATAGCATTTATCGCACCTATAACTGTGTTTATTAAGCTATTTATTAATGGAATTACAACATTTACTGATGATTTCATCACATTCACAAATCTATTAAATGCTTTTTCAGCTCCTTCCCATCCTTCCCATGCCTCATCCCAGTTACCGGTAAACACGCCAGTAATGAAATCAATTAATCATGTGAGTGTATCCCAAACATTTCCAATATAACTTACAACTTTTCCAAACATGTCCATGAAAATTATCGACATATTTTTCAAACCCTCAGAAATATTATCAATAAATGTTTCAATGAACCCATTTACAAATGGTTTAAGGAGATTCCATAACCACCCTAATGATGTTCCGTGTAACTTCCCAAAATTTATTAATAAATCCAGTGACTTTTCTAATAGCATCTCCAACTTTTCCACTCATTACCTCATTGAATTTATCTCCGATTTCTTTAAGTTTTGGAGACACATATTTATTCCATGGTTGGACAATTTTCCCAAATGTATCGTCCCATATTTTCCCAACTGTCTGAAGTGCTGGTTTTATCGAGTTTTCAGTGACTGAATTAAAAGAATTACCTAGATTTTCAAAATGAGTTTTAATTCCATTTGTTATAGGTTCTACAGCTTCCAAAATTCCTTGAAACGCTTGTTTTATCTCATCTTGATGATCAATGAATGGAGATAAAATTACTTGTCCGAGAGTAACCATAATATCACTAACATTTAACACAAAATCACCAACAATTGCTTCACATCCACTCAAAAGGTTCCCAAGAGATCTTTGTACTTCTCGGCTTCCGAAGACTTCAAAAATATTTGCAAATGCTGACGAAATGTTACCTGCGAGATTCGAAACTTCAGTAGTTATGTCGAAACATTTGATTAATTGCTTTTTGATTCTTTCCTCGCTTTGTTCAAGAAAATGAGCAATGCCACCAACAAGAAGCCTTCCAGTTGTGACTCCAACACTCGCAATGGAACCAGATATAACTCCGAGGTTATAAACGATTGAATATAGAGCATTATTAATCCTGTCACCACTTTTGGATCATCTAGAATTTGCTTTGCCGTTTTTCCGTTTCGCTCTAAACCATCGGTAATTTGGTTGAAGTTTCTATCTATAAATCCGATATTGAATTTTCTAGAAAACAAATCAGAAAGTTTCTTAAACTTCCGAATAATCCCATCTAAAGACAAAGTATCTAGTTTCCCTAGTTCCTGATTAAAGCCTAAAAAGTAGATGTAGCACCTCCAATATGGGGTTTGGGTACTATGTTTCCTGCCGTATTTTTTGGTGTACTACTTTGTGGATTTTTACTTTTTAGGACCTCAATTTTATCAAAACTTGCAAGTTCTCTTTTGTTTTTGTCGAGAGTTTTATTCAGACTCTTAATATCCTTTTTCGGAGTTCTCAGCAGATTCACCAATGTTATCGTAGGCATTGCTAAAAGTGCATAGAAGAAAAATAGTCACGACACAAAAACAATAAGAGGGAGTAAATAATCATGTTTAAACTTTTAGACCAACAATAAGTTTTGCGAGCAAAACGGGCAAGATAATGATGAAGAAGACGATTTATACTTTTCAACGGTAAAAGTGTAGACTTGCCGATCAAATGTTTATCTTGGAGGACAATATCGTTGCTGGAAATTTATCTATAACATAAAATTCATCCTCAATATGAGAAATATTTTCACAAAGTTTCTCAAAGCCCTCAGAACTGCGATCACCTACGAAAAAACCAACAAGTCCTCTAGTCTCTCGATTTGCAGCCGTCGAGAACCATATTTTTTTTAAAATTCACATACATTTCATCAAGTCCTAAATATTCGTTTTCTTGTTATTAAATGTCCTCATTTTACGTATTTTATCTGCTGCCTGCTTTACCCAATTCATTACGGACAAACAACTAACATGAAGTAATCTTTCAATTCTTCATAAACCCATTATATTCCAAGTAATATTTTATTGCTTTTTGTTTTATGTTTTCGGGGTAACCATTTCTTCCACCACATTATTTCTTAAGTCTACATAAAGGTAAAAAAATAAGATAAAATTAAGTAAGTTCACCTTTGAATTTAATAGTTAATTTTTCATCACTCCAAGTTATTTGTTCAACAATTAACCGAAGGAGTGATTTTTTTGCGAGTAAATCGAGATTAAAAAAATTACTCTTGAAATATCGTAAATTTTTCAAAATTTGTTGCACATCAGCTTTCTGAGTCTGAGCAATGGAAAGTTCAAATTGTTGTTTTCTTTTCTGAAGTTCCAAATTTTTGACTTGGTCATTAATTTTTGCAAATTTAATTTCTATGTCTTTGAAAAGGGGTGATGCCGATGTGATGGTTTTAAGATAGTCAAGATATTTTTCTTTATCGTGATTTAAGGAAAGAATCTTAGAGTTGATGTCATCAATGTTATCGAGAAGTTTACTTACTTTGGTATTTTGAGTTTCAATATTTAAATTCTTTTTGGGCTTATCCTCACTGTAGCTCATCAAAAAAAATATAATTAAATTATAAATTTATTTAATACAAAGCAGCAGAGAATAAATTCCTGCTGCCATATATGTTGATATCATATTTTAGTATTTTCAAATAAGACAAAACATTTAGAACACCCTGGACATTTTTATTTCTTATTCATTTTTTAATCCCCAATATGTCTTTCTAGCTCTCATCAACAATTTTAAATTTTTTCTTTGGGTATGTCCCATTGTATTTACCAATTTTCTATACTTTAAAGCATAACAAATAGCACAATAAACATTTCTTTGGTTCTGTCCACCATCGCATGTACGTAGAGGCTCAGAAACCATGGCCATGCCACATAAGTTCACTAACGCTCTCTTTATACGTTTCTTTGTTTTATTATCGTATGGATAACAAGTTGATAGATGTTGATTAAATGTTTTGATATTTTTACCATTTATTGCCTGTTCGACAGTCTCGATATAATTAGAATCTTCACACCATTCAACTTTCAAGAAATCTTTGATAATGTGCATACATAACTGCATATCTTTATAACTCAATTTACCTAAAATATCAGCAATATACTTATAACTATATTTTGATGAACCACAAATTGACTCAATTTTATCCTTATATTCCTTTTTACTGGTAGATTTTGATCTAGTGATAGTACACTCACCAAAAGGTGTTTGAAACACTTTTTTATCGCCACCCTTTTTGCATTGATGCCTAAATAGTCCAATATAAATTTCACGTAGATATTTCATATATTTCGGCTTACGTTTAGATTTTCTATATCTAACACCAAAATCTTTTATTGATTTTGTTAAGTTTCTCGCCGCCATAATGGACCTTTCGGTGTCATGTATAGCTTTAACATCAATATTCTTAATATCATCGTCGTTGTTAGACTTAGGCACAGTAAAATTAGTAGTTTCATCTGCAATATTCGCATAAGCCGTACTGAATTTCACATCTTCATCCTCACATTCACTATCTTCGTCAACATCATCTTCAGTACCCCAAATGTTTCCAAGTTGTGTCGTGCCCCAAAGTTTGGTCGGTCGATAATCATCATACTTATCTGGGTCTGAACAAGATTGATAATATTTTTTAATTTTAAAGTGATAGTTGGATCCAGTTATTTCTCTCACACCATTAAAAAAGCATTGAAGATTAAAGAATAAATCGCCAACATTTTTTGTGTCATCATATTCTTGGAAAATTTTCTTCAATTCTTCAGAAGCAGATTCTTGGTGCGTTATGACCCATTTTGATTGTGAAATGTTCTTTTTTCCACCATGGACCGTAGTCACAGAATTTAAAATTGCACCCATTAAGCATAGTATGTATTTCGAATTCTTCATAAATTATCCTCTCCATAAAATTAAAATTTATTGATCGATCAACAGTCTAATTATGTTATTTTTTATTTAAAAGTCAATATATTTTGATAAAAAAAAAAGAAAAAAACATCATTTTTAACAAAATAAAAGTAAATAAATTGAATTTATTGTAAATAATTAAAGAGCCTAAAATTTAAATCGACATGATTCTGGATGAAATCTTCTTTCTATTCGAAGCCTCCCATAGAGTTTTGATTCATAAATACGTAGACGAAATGTCCTGGGAGCAAATTTCTCAAAAACTTGGATATAGTAAGTCGTCATGTTATCGCTTCTTCAATGATGCTAAAAAGATTTCGTTTTAATTAAAAAAATCAAACTTTTGGGTTGACTTTTTCTGCTGAGTTTGGTATAATGAAAGCGTTGAACTTAGTAAAGTGATAGCGAAGATGAGGATATGTGCGAAGAATGATTTATTGTTCAAAATGATATTTGGAGACCCGAATCATAACGGAGCTCTCGTGAATCTCTTGCAATCTATTCTGGATATTCCTCGCGATGAGTACGAAGATATAAAAATTGTTGATCCGAATTTGAAGATTAAGAGTCCACTGGACAAGCGTGGAATATTAGACATAAAGCTAAACACCAAGAGTGGCGGGATAATAGACGTTGAATTGCAAGTCAGAGAATCTGCAGACATGGACAAGCGAGTTTTGTTTTATGCTTCCAAGATGATTAGTGAACAAATAAGTAGTGGAGAAGAATACGAAAAAATAAAGAAAGTTATTAGTATCATAATCTGTACAGATCATAATATGATTAAAGACAGCAAGGGGTATCACAATAGGTATTTTCTTATTGACGAGAAGACCGGTTCGAAATTTACTGATGTGCTTGAAATTGATGTTATTGAGTTTTTAAAGCTTCCAAAAGCAGATAATAGTGATTTGGCAACATGGCTTAAGTTTTTAAATGCGAATAGTGAGGAGGAGTTAGAAATGGTTGCAAAGAGTGGTACGGCTTTCAGCGAAGCAGTTTGTAGATACAAAGAACTAACCAATGATGAAGCTACTAGAATGATTCTTGAAGAAAGAGAAAAGGCTTGGAAAGACGAAAGGGCTAGGTTGAAATTTGCTACCCAGAAAGGCAGAGCAGAAGGCAAAGTAGAAGGCAGGAATGAACGAGAAATTGAGATTGCTAGGAATTTATTGAATATGTGTATATCAGTAGAACAAATAGAAAAGGCTACAGGGTTATCTAGAGAAGAGATAGAAAAATTAAAACTGAATTAATTTTAATAGTTGAAATTTCAAAAATGAAAGTTTTTGAGAAAATTTAGAACTATTTTGAGAGTTTTTGAAACGATTTGGAACGTTTTGAAACGATTCGATGTGATATGATATTAGAATGCGAGAATTGTATGTATACGAATTTTGAACAATTTCTAGTGTTTTCGACTGGGCTTGCGAGATATCCCTCTCTTAGGGAGATATTTTTTTAAAAAAATATTATTAAAAGCCGCAAGAATACTGTTGATTTTTGTTTAATTATATTATACAATTATCTACATGTTCATGACTACAGTAAGCATTTTATTTGATGTTTTGAATAATATTAGAAGAAATTTTGGAGGTATTTAAATATGAAATTTAGGGCTAAACTTTGTGTTATCCTATCATCAATTATTGCTTATGCGCAATCGTCGGTTGTTGCTCAGGAGTATACTTATAAATGTGGGTACAAAGAAAATATAGATAAAATTACAGGAAATAATTCCAAATTGTCGTTTTCAAAGGGTAATGATGGCATTTACTGTATTGGTGATAATCAATATGGAGTTTTTCTTCACTTAATGCAAAATCTTCCTCATGATATAAAGTGGAAAATGGTCATAGACGAAAGGAACCACGACAAAAATGATTGCATGATATTTGATAAGGATCGTCGCGAAGGCAAATTGAAAAAAGGTGAACCTGGATATCATGATTCAGTGTTAAAGGCTTGGGAGTTTATGTCTCAAAAATTGTCGGATTCTGAATGGGATAAAATGGATGCTAAGAAATTGCAACAATTGCATGATATTGGTATCATGGACGTAGATAATAAGAAAGTCGGATACAAGGGTGCGGTTTGCCTTGTTTTGGAAGGTAACTCTACTTTTACTGGGATGCTAGAATTTTTAGCCCAAACAAATTCAGGTTTAGAATTTGAGAAGGAGCTTTCTTCCTATGGGATTATTGTCATACCTCATAGTGATGATAAGTGTTTAAAGGGTAAAGAAGACGGTATCTACTACGAATTTTATGGTTCAAATCCATTTATGAACGTAGTTGATAACGAGTCTGGCAAAAAAAATTCTCATTTTTATGGCTTGAGATTTAGGTTCGGAGATAGGATCAAAAATGGGAGTGATTTTGTAGATAAAACATTCTCTGAGTATTATAATACATTGAACAAAATCAAAACAGTTTCAAATTTCAACTTGCCCAAGGCTAATTACTTAATAGGATATCAAAGATTTATGAAAATTGTAATTGATAGATTAATAGGTGGTTTTTGGATTTTTGCAGAAGAGGAATATTCTAATAGTAGAAGTGAACTGTTAAAGTTTATCGGAAATGAATATAAAAATGTAAAAAAAGGTTTTAATGGTTCTAGTAACAACGAAAAAATTTTAGAACTGATTGTACGTGTTTGTCGTGCTTTGGACCAAGCGCATGTCTTCCCAGATGGGAACATAAGAGTTTGTAGATTATTGATGAATATGCTTCTTATAAAAAATGGTATGTTGCCAGCTTTATTCCACGATTTTAACACTTTGGATTTTTTTGACGTGGAAAGTTTAGTTAATGAGATAAAGGCTGGTCAACAAAAATTTTTAGATTTGATACATGACAACAGTAAAACAATTAGAGATATGGTTGGAATAGAGTTAATCAGTTAGTTTAAAAAATATAAATTGTTCTCGTGCAGAACAGAAGATTCGAGGGATGACCTTACAAGCTGCATACTGCGATGAGTTAACTCTTTTTACCGAGGATTTCTTATCAATGCTTCTTTATTTTAAATTCAAAGGCGGAACGACTTCGAAAATCGCTACAGAAGTCATAAGTGAAAATTTCGATCTTTACTTGCATCTGGATGAACTGGAAATTCGGCGCCTTATACTCAAACGGTGAGTATATCTGGAATTTTGAGCACCTATAATACGTTTGCTTATGTTATATTGAGCATGACACCTCAACGTCAGTAAATGAAAGCGAACAATGGGGATTGTGTTTCTCAAATGGCAACATCTAACGGCTCTATAACTGCTAAATGTTTAGAATTTAAGCCTAACATTGACCTAAACATTTCATTGATAACTATTAGGTGATATCATATGGCACGGATTATATTACAAAACAAAATTTCACAAACTGTAACTTCTCTTATTGATAGAAGCATCAAAAATATAAATATTCCCTATGGTATAACTCCTCAGATAGGGGGATCACGCTTTTAGCCTATGCTATAGACTTTCAAGTGTAACTATTCCTGATAGTGTTACGCATATTGGGAATCAGGCTTTTTATATATGTATTTCCCTCAAAAATATAGTAATTCCTGGTAGTGTAATATCGATAGGTGAAGAAGCTTTTTCAAGAACCAATTTATCAACGATAACTTTATCAAACAATTTAGTTAGTATTCCAAGCAAGGCATTTTACTCAATTGGAACACTCAAAAATATAATAATACCAGGTAGTATAACTGAAATTGGCACTAGTGCTTTTAATGGTTGTAGCAATCTTGTTAGTGTTACTGTATTAGCATCATCACCACCAACATTAGGCAATTATGTCTTTTCTGGTACGTCGCAAAACTTAGTTATATGCGTACCATCAGAATCTGTAGAAACATATAAAACAGCAAGTAATTGGTCGAATTATGCCTCAAGAATCCAAGCTATACCATCTTGACGTTTAAGCTTTTCGTGATATAATAGTAGTGTAACCTGGTGACGGGTTCATTAGTTTTAAATTTCTTTAAAAATAATTACTACCGTGATTTGAGCACGGTAGGTTTTGTTTTGCTTAAACATTTTGAAAATCAAAAGAATGACTTTCAGTAATTGAATAAACGTCCCAAAATCCATTTTCATCCCCCCTTTTCTCTGACAGACAGTCAGATTTGGAGAAATGAACCCGTACTTCCAGGCTACGCTGACAGTGATACTACCATAAACTTGTTTATATTTCAATTAATTTCTAACTTTACTTGATGTCTACAAAACTTTGTAGATGTTGTTTTTTAAAGTTATTTCGAATTTCAAGTTTGGAGGAAAAATGGCAAAGTATAAATTGAGATTCCAAGGACAAGTAATTGATGCAACGTTGCAAGCCGTTATTGACGGTAAAGCTGGAATTCAAGGTGTCAAAATTCAAAGATTTTGTAAAAAGCACAGGATATGGAACTGGTGGTGGTCTTTGTGGATGGAATTGCAGACATACATTCATCCCTTTCAACCCAGAGACTATGACTAACAACTTGAAACGATATGAGTTATAGGAAAACAAGGAAATGTATGAAAATCATCAGAAACAACGGTATTTTGAAAGAAAATATCGAAAATATAAATATCTGTCTTCTAAGTGGAATAAAGCATTTAGTAAGCAACAAAATTTAAGAACTAACCAAAATAGAACAAAAATATAAGTCTTCTCATTTTCGAGAAGATTTTTCATATTTGAGGAACTGGATAATCTCGTTAAAACAGTCTAGTACAGATATACACTTTAAATGCATCTCAAAGGAACTGCCCTTTTAAAAAACAGTCAATTCGAGGAACTACCTCGTTAAAAAAAGGAGATTCTATGAGCGAAGAAATTACCGAAGTTGGAGATACGAAACAATCTTTTGACTATCGAAAAGAACGCGAGAAACAAATCAAAAACAATGCTGAAAAGGCTATTTTAAGCGAACTTGGAGTCAAATCTATTGATTAAATTAAGAGTGTTTTTGATTCTGTAGAAAGTTTTAAAAAGCAAATTTCAGATCTGAAAGAAAAAGTAAAAGAAGAAGATCCCGACAGGAGCAGACTTATGGCCTACCAAATAAGTAAGTAAACATTTTGAAAAATCTTTATCTTTCCCCATACAAATTTGAATTATCTAACCGGGTAAATATTCGCATTATATCATGACATACAATTATCCAATTCGTCACTACAAAAGGCCATACATTCTTCCATTCCTACGTCTGATGCCTCAAAGTTACGTACATTGTTTTTTTCAATACCTATATCTCCGGCCACCTTAAACGAGTCTATATTTGCACCTAAAAACACAAATTTCCATCCTAACTCTTTTTTAGCTTCAATCATTCTTTTAATATCTGTAAGTTCAAATTGACTACTGGAATTTTCTTCACCATCAGTTATTATAAAAAATATAACATCTTTGTCATTTTTTTCATTAATTCTAGACATATCATTGATAGCCGTACCTAAAGCATCCAGCAAAGCGGTACCACCTAGGGGAACATAATCTTCCTTTGCCATATTATTGACCTTGTTTATCATTTGATGATCATGAATTATTTTCTGATCACTTGAAAATAAAACAGTAGTAACATACGCATCAGATTTTGTATCAAGATTTTTCTGACGTTCCAGCATTTGATTGAAACTCTTCACTGTAGTGTCTTTTAAATGTTCCATCGAGCCACTTTTATCAATAATAAAAACTATCTCTAAAGATTTTTTGACGTTTTCTGATGGTTCTCCATCGGATTTTTGAATATCTTTGTTATCTTCTAACTCGTTTGCTTTTTTATCATTAAAGTCGTTATTTTTATCATAAATCGTGGGAGTTGGAGTGCTACTATCTCTGTATCCACTATCACATACATTAACTTGGTTTTCGTTTTTTAAATTGCCGCTATCGATTTCTTTTGCATCATTTCTTCCTTTGGCCAATGACATATCTTCTGAAACAGAAGTCGATAATGCACATATTAAAGTTACTAGTTTAGAAATTTTACTAAATTTATCCATAAACATCATCTCCAAAATTTATTATTTACAAATATACTTTAAATAGTAACATATCGAAATTTAAATTTCAAGTATGGCAATTCTGGAATGGGCTCTTAATTTCAAATTGTCTTGGAGATTCAGAACGTTTTGAAGATACTGATCAAGGAAGAATTGAAAAGCTTTATACGTCATTTAATTTGCTTTTTGGGAATGGGATTCCTCCGTTTGACGTTGCATTAGATGGAATTAAATGGTTCTTATCGTGTAGAGGAACTAAGCAAAACGACAATGAAAATTCAGAACAATATTTTTCGTTCGATGACGATCATGAAAGGCTTTTTAGTAGTTTCATGGTCAAGTTTGGGATTAATCTTAATAAAACAACTGATCTTCATTTCTTCGAATTCATATCTTTGATGAACGACCTTCACAAAACATCATTCAGAAACGTGGTGGACCTTAGAATGCTTAAAACTAAAGACCTCAAAAACTATTCAAAAGAGCAAAAAGCAGAAATCTTAAAGCAAAAACGAAAGTTCGCTATTAAACAAGTTCTTGAAAAGAAATATACAGACGATCAAAAACAAGCGATCGATTATTTTGATAATCTAGTTGGGATGAATAAGGAGAAATAATGTCAGAAGAAGATGGGCAAATTAGAATAAAAGTAAACCTCGATACTCAGGAATTAGACAAAGATATTCAAAAAGTTCAAGATAAGCTTTTAAAGCAAAATGAGACTCTTTCAAGACAAAGTATTTTGGTCGAGAAACTTACTGCAAGATATGAACAGTTATATGCAAAAGTTCAAGAATCTTCCAAGCCAAATGCGCAATCTAACAAGATATTTGAAGAAATTAGAAAACTTGAAGTTGAGTATTCTAACCTCCAAAATGCCTTTAAAACTGCTAAACTTGAACCAAATGTTGATGAATCTAGGCTTCAGAAAATTCTAGATAAAATGTCCGAACTGAAGTTTAAAATCATAGATTTGAAGAAACAGTACAATGAAGCTAAGTTTTCTTCTGATATGCAAAACAAGCTTCGAAGTTTGGGGCAAGAAATTGATTTGGCTATATCGAAAGAAGAGCGTCTAACAAATGAAGTCAAAAGAACGGGGAACGAGCTTGAAAAGCTTTTATCTAAGCGTATTTCTTCCTCTGACAAAAATATCGATGGTATCTCGAAAAACCTTGAAGAAATAAACAATAAGATTTCAGAAACCACTAATCAGTTTGAGAAAATGCACGAAAAAACTAAGGGTATTTTTTCAAGTATCGGGGACAAAATGGCTGGAGTTGGAAGAAGAATTCTAAATCTAGCGATGTCGGCATTCGTGTTTAATATTATAAGTTCTGGATTTCGAGCAATTTCTAGAGGAATTCAAAATCTGTTATCTCAAGACGAAGCGTTTAGTAACTCGCTGCAAAACATCAAAGCAAATCTGGCAACTGCATTCTACCCAATATATCAAGCGTGTTTACCGGCTCTAAGATCGTTGGGGCAAATGCTTTCTTGGATTTCTGGGCAAATTTCAAGTTTTATTTCAATGATTATTTGAAAATTTAGGTGATTCTTTTAATTCGATCACTGAAAACTCGATAAAACCGGCATTTAATAAGATTAAAAAGATATGGGATGATATATTTGGAAAAATTATCCAATTGTGGAATAAACATGTGTCTCCAAAACTTAAAGAAATAGGGGATAAATTCAATGAGGTGATGAGTGGAAAAGTTGGAGACACCATTAGAAAATCTACTGAATTTATAAATAAACTTTTGGAAACTGTGAAGAAGGTCATGGGATGGTTATGGGATCTTCTAAAACTATTTGTAAATTGGTTCATCGAAACATTTATTGATAATATCTCAGAAGGTGTAAAGAATGTGTCGATAGGATTTATGGATGCATTTGGAGATGTCGTAAGTATAGTTGGAAATGTTTGGGATACGCTTACAGGATTAATTGATTTCATTACCGGCGTGTTTACTGGTGACTGGGATAAGGCATGGGAAGGTGCAAAGAAATCATTTAATGGATTTGTGAATGTGATGAAATCATCAGTAAATGTTGTAATTTCATTGATAAATAGTTTAATAAACACAGTTATAGGTGCGATAAATGTTATGATTAGAGGACTCAATAGAATAAGTTTTGATCTTCCTGGTTGGCTTGGAGGAAGGCATTTTGGACTAAATATTCCTGAAATTCCTAAGAATTGGGGAAACATTCCAAAACTTGCAAAAGGAGCAGTTTTAGAGGGAGGAAATCCATTCCTTGCGTGGGTAAACGATCAACCTAAAGGGCAAAAAAACATTGAAACTCCTCTATCAACAATGATAGAGGCTTTTAAACAAGCAGGGGTTTCATCTCAAAGTAAAGATATCGTAATCGAAGCAAACGGTGATTTTTCACAGTTCATACGATTCTTAAACTTCAAAATCAAAGAAGAAGATGCAAGGCTAGGGCAATCTTTCATTTCAGATGATAGTTGGATTTAAAATCCTAAATCACTGTGGGTTCCTGTATCTAAAAGTATCAGTAACAGCATGTTATTTTCTATTTTGTATATTAATATCCAATCAGGCTCTATATGACAATCTCTATACCCTTTATATCTACCTATCAATTCGTGATCTTTATACTTTTCTTCCAGCATTTTTCCATCAGCTAATTTATTTATAACTCGTTCTAACTTACGTAAATCAAATCCACGTTTCTTTGATCTCTTTAATCCTTGTTTAAATGATTTAGTTACTTTAATGTTATATTTCATCAGATTTGACCATATCTTCAATGATTTCCGAGAAATTGGAATACGTTTTAAATTTGTCAGGGGATTCCATTATCTTCTTTGCCTCATTAAAAGAAGTTTCTTTGAAGGAAATATTTTTACAAAGTGGGCATTCTTTTTCGTTTTTCTCAAAAATCACATCGAATGGTATTCCGTTATGCATTATCGAACGTCTTAGAAACATTCTTATAGCAGTCGGAGTATCGAGACCAAGATTAAAGAATAAATCGTCAGCTTTCTTTTTTAATTTAGCGTCTACTTTCAATTGAAGCAATATGCTATCAGACACGTGACCAACTACCTTTCAAATTATATAGTTATTATATATTAATACTCTTACATTAATTTGTCAACCAAAAAGGAGCCAAAATGTCAGAACAGTTCGATAAAACAGTATTTCAAGGTGTATTCAAAATAGATAACGTAGATTTTACCGCGGGACTCATAAACATAAATCGAAAAGTAAATATCCTCGATAAATACGCACAGAGAACGACAAACGGAGATTTGAAACGTGAAATCATTGGTGTTTATTACAACTATAACTTAACTTTTTCGCAATTCTGAGATATGAACCAATATGACAAGTTATTTAGTAAACTTACGGAACCAAAAGAGTTTCATACGATTTATCATCCAAAAAACAATGGATACTATGAATTTCAAGGATATATTTCAGGAGTTGAGGATGTTATTGAATTTTCAAAGGGAGAATCTGCGAGAATTATTACTGGTCTTAAATGCGATATCGTTTCAAAACAACCTATTTTCAGGCCTCGGAGGAGATCATGAGAGTAACTGATACCGTTGTAAATTTCGAACTCATAAACGTCGAGGCGCAGAATAATTGTGTTTTTTCTTGCTCTGGTAACAAAAGTTTTGGAAATTTGAGTCTTCTAAACGTTCAGACAAAGGGGCAAAATCCATTCATGAATTTTGAGTTAAACCAAGCAATCTTAAACGGTTCACTAGTTGATTTTTCAATATATGAGTAAACAAACATTGCATTCTTCAGCCAAACGGTTTCTGATGAAAATGCATGTTTGATAATATTTGGGTTCAAGGAGATCTTCCGCTTCATAATAGCAATACGAGAACTGAATGTTTGGTCTAAAAAGAAAACTTACGAAGATATAAAGTCTTGACTTTTTCGTTATTTATGCGCATAATAACAGCACGACACCGCAATTGCGGTTAGTCCTTACAATAGAAGAATTTCTAATTAACTGCCTATTCTTGCATTGTCGGCAGTTATTTTTTTAATTCTTTTATGATTTTAATTATCAATAAAGAGTTAATAATGATCTGAGATATAACACAAATATCATTCAGATTCATAATATCACCTCCTTTGCAGGAGAGTGACTAACCGCCTGGACGTCGCGCAGTACCATTATATTGACTTAACAACTGTTTTCAAATGAGTATAGCAACGGTATTTAACTGTTCTCTGTATTTCAGAGGCAGTTATTTTTTTGTGATCAAATAATTTTGGAACCTTAGTCGATTTTTGGGTTGTTTTCAATCTTGGGTATTAGTACCGATAAATTTTATTTATAAGACTTAAAATTAAAGCACACTCTAATCCACATAAAAGAGTGTGTTTTTTGTAAATTATTGTCATAAATGCCAAAAAAAGAAAATTTCTCAGATTTTTTTCATTATTTTCAACGTCATACCGTTGACTTTTTATTCTTGCTGTTTTGTAATCAATCCCAATGTAATTGTTTAGCGACAGCAGAACCCCCCAAAAAAAAATCTCACAAAAGAACAAACGAAATCGGGAACAACAAAGTAACCATCAAAATTAAATCAAAACAAACACCAAACAAGTGTCAAGAAATCTTGCGGAAACCCTGTGGCTGATATTATATCATGCGAAATATTTTTTGTCAACAGTAAATTGAAGAATTTGAAAAAAATTTTTCTTGTGATCTAGTAAATCCCGTAAATAAAAGGGCTTGAAAATTGAATAAGAATGTTGTTTTTCGGTTAATTGTAGGGGGGATTTTTACCTTATTGTAGGCTTTACATATCAAGTGGACCGCCAGTGTAGTTACATCCACAATTTTTACATTTATACCTTCGCTTTCCCTTCATAAATCCATTTTTCACTTTTTCTTTTCGCCCACATTTCAGACACTTTTTCTCTCCTATCGTGCTTCACATTTTACATCACCTATTTACCTTTAGCAATGTCATTTATCATCAAAAAAACAACCCGAAAGAATGGAGCGGGAGACGGGACTCGAACCCGCGACTTCCAGCTTGGGAAGCTGACGCTCTACCACTGAACTACTCCCGCATACTCATTTCACAACAAGACGCAGATAGATGATAAAACAATAAACAAATGATTTCAAGCAGATTCGCATTCAAGGCATGGCATTGCTAAAAATAGATAGATGAAGCAAAGTGATTCAAATAAACTAGTTAAAAACAGCAGAAATAAAGTAATCAGCAGACTTTATTCTTTCGTTCAGAGTGATATTTTCAAGATTTCTATCCAGCCAATGGTAAAGAGAAAATATGGAAAACGAAATGAAATATCCAAAATGCGGACAAATAAAAAAAGCAAAAAGTGGATTTCACAGAGGGAAGCAAAGATACAAATGTGAATATTGTGGATGTAGCTATACTGGCGGAAAAAATGGTTATCCCGAAGATATAAAACAAAATATTACCTGGAGGTAGTAGGTTTAGAAGAATTGACAGGTTACTTCATGTTAGTCATGTGTCCATAATAAATTGGGTAAAGCAGGGTGCAGATAAAATACATAAAATGAGGACATTTAATAACAAGAAAACGAATATTTAGGACTTGATGAAATGTGTGTAAACTTTAAAAAAATATGGCTCGTGACTGCTATAAATCGAGAGACTGAAAAACTTATTGATTTTTTCGTATGTGATCGCAGTTCTGGAAGCTGTGAGAAACTTTGTGAAAATGTTTCTTACCTATATTGTATTGAGGCTAAATTTTATACTACAGATAAATTCCCAGAATACGATATCATCCCCAAAATCAACATCTGACTGGCAAATCTCATACTTATACCGTTGAACTATTATTTGCCCCCTCTTATTGTTTTTATACCGTGACTATTTGTACTATATCTACTTTTAGCAATGCCCCGCACTTTTATACAATAATCTTTTCATTTTTAAATTGAGCAGATTTAAACAATAATACGAATACTAATCCAAACTTGAATCATATCAAATTATTATAACCAGCTTTTGTTTGTTCTTATGTATATCTTTTTGACTACTGATCCAAACCACATATAAAGTATCAATATCGCTGCTAGGTATAGATAAAAAATAAATGAAAGAGGCACAAATTTCAAAAGATTTCCGAGAATTGTATAAGGAATTAAGTTTGTAATTATACAAGAAATCATAGTAATCAAGGTTACAGATTTTGATGGTCTGCTTTCTATGAGTGGCTTGTGTTTCGATCTAAGTATTAACATTACTAATGTTTGACTCCATAAGCACTCTAAGAACCATCCAGTCTGGAACATAGAAGTATATACCATCCTCATATCCAGCCCTGAAAATATTCCACCTGATATTAATGTTCCCATCGGAATTTCACTATATAAAAGCCCTCCGGATACTAATTTGGGACATATTATAAAGTAAAGAACTGCATAGGTTAGCCAATCGAATATCGAACTTATCGGACCATTCCACATCATGAATTTTCCTACGGTATTTGCTTCCCATTTTTTAGGTTCCTTTAGAAAATCTTTATCTACATTATCCCATGGTAAAGACATCGAGGTAATATCACTTATCATATTTAAAAGTATTATATGTAAGCTTGCCATAGGAAGAAATGGAAGAAGTGCACTCGCTGCTAAAACGGAAAACATATTTCCAAAGTTGGAACTAGAAGTTATCTTTATATATTTGATCATATTTGCGTATGTTCTTCTTCCCTCTACTATTCCCCTCTCGAGTACCATAAGATCTTTTTCCATCAAAATAACATCAGCTGATTCTTTTGCTATATCAACCGCATTATCTACAGATATTCCAACATCTGATTTTTTGAGCGCCGCAGCATCATTTATACCATCACCCATAAATCCAACTACGTGTCCATTTTCTTTCAATGTAGCAACTACTTTAGCTTTTTGATCAGGGGTCAACTTAGCAAAAACTGTAGTTTCTTCTACCGCATTTTTTAGTTCTGCAGAACTCATATTTTCTATTTGAGGACCTAATAATATATTTTCTACTGGAAGTCCCACCTGTTTGCATACACTCATGGTAACCTTATCGTTATCTCCAGTTAGAATTTTAGTTATAACGCCATGATCTTTTAAAACTCTTATAGCTTTTGATGACGATTCTCTTGGAGGATCTAAAAATGCTAAAAAACCAATAAGAGTCATGTTTTGTTCGTCATCAACTCCAAACTCTTTTTCATCACTGACATCTTTTATCGAAAGCGCAATTACCCTCATTCCTCGTTTATTTAAATTTCCAGAAATATCATGAACTTTTTCTTTCATTTTGTCATCCATAGGTAGAATTTCATTTTGTATTTTAACATTAGAACTTACACTAACCATTTCCTCCATTGCGCCTTTTGTAATCATATACACTCGCTCATTTTCTTTTACGATCACCGAAAGTCTTCTTCTTTTGAAGTCAAATGGAATTTCTCCGATAAGATGATAATCATTTTTGTTTACTGATTTATTTTCATCAACAAAGCTTATTATTGCCTTATCTATTGGATTTTTTAAACCTGTCTGGAATGAACTGTTCAAATAGGCATATTTACAAACACTATCATCAGTAGTTCCTTCAGCATTCGAATATGTGGAAAGAACAATTCTGTCTTCAGTTAGAGTTCCGGTCTTATCTGTACAAAGAATATTCATAGCACCGAAATTCTGTATGGAACTCAGGTTTTTTATAATTGTCTTCTTTTTTGACATTGAAATTGCACCTTTCGAAAGACACGTAGTAACAATCATAGGTAACAATTCAGGAGTTAACCCAATTGCTACAGACAGAGCAAAAATAAATGCGTTTACCCAATCACCTTTTGTTAATCCACTTATAATAAAAACGAGTGGTGCCATTATTAACATAAACTTTATTAGAACCCATGAAACTTCGCTTACTCCTTTATCAAAACTAGTCTGAGTTTGCGAATTATCATCTACTTGTTTTGCTATCGAGCCTAACATAGTACGATCACCAGTTGTGAGTACAACCGCAGTTGCCGAGCCACTTATTACATTGCTTCCTGCAAAAACCAAATTAGGAATATCTGTAACAGAATCGTAATCTTTTGCTACTTTTTCATGTGATCTTTCAAGTTGATCGCTTTCTCCGGTTAAAGAAGCTTGACTTATAACTAGACTATTCGACTCTATTATTCTAGCGTCCGCTGGTATAATGCTTCCAGACGATATGTAAAATATGTCTCCAACGACTAGCTCATCAGTTGGAATTTCTATTTTTCCCTTTCCCTCTCTTTCAACCGTGATAGTACTTTTAATCATATTGAGAAGAGCATCTGCAGCGTCATCAGATTGTGATTCTTGAATAAAATTCATAATTCCAGAAATTATCACGAGAGTTACGATTATTATCACCGTGGCGGGATTTAGATCATCCAATTTTCCCGAAATCATAGGAGATATGACATCAGTGACTAATGAAACAGAGGCAATAAACCCAAGTATTGCGTTAAAAGGGTTCACGAAAGAATCGACAAATATTTTGAGCTTGGTCTTTTTCTCCGATTTTTTTATTATATTAGAACCATACTGTGACAAATTAGCTTTCACGCTTTTATCATTCAAACCATTTGGAGAGGAATTCATCTCCCAACAAGCCGAATTTATATCCATTTTTGACACTCTCTTCAAGAAAATGGTATCTTTTTCTACACTTTGCATATCTATCCCCTACTTTCTGCGTTTTTGTAGTAATGGTATCATGGTGCATAAAAAAAATCAATTTTTTTGTCGATTTTAAACAATAGAGAAAATATAAAAACTATAGTTACAAATTGGCAAATGAACGGAATATTTGACATCCTTTTCAAAGAAGTGGTATCTTTTCCCACGATTTGCATATACAATCTATGCATTTTTGCGTCGATGGTGCCACAGTTTAAAAAAATTGTTAATTTCAAACAATTAGAAGAACATAAAAATTATAGTTGCAAATTGGAAAATGAACAAAACATTTGACCCCTTTTTCAAAGAAATGATATCTTTTCCCACGATTTGCATATATAATTTGTGCATTTTTGCGTTGATGATGTCACAGTTAAAAAAATATTTTTTGTTGATTTTAAACAATGGAGGAAATATGAAAATTATAGTTGCAAATTGGAAAATGAACGGAACAGTAGATTACATAAATGACTACTTCGATAAATTCTTATCAAACGTAAAAATTGTTGATTCGGAAGTTATATTTGCAGTTCCCTATGTTTTTTTGGAACATATAAAAAAGATCGTGAAAAATCAGAATATTAAAATTTTTGCTCAAAATTGCAGTCACGAAGAAAACGGTGCATTTACGGGAGAAATATCGGCATCGATGCTTTCCTCGATGGGAATTGATGGCTCGATAGTTGGACATTGTGAAAGAAGAAAATACGGAGAAAATTATGAAATCATAAATAAAAAGATAAAAATTTTAACTAAGCATAATTTAAGATCTATAATTTGCATAGGAGAAGATGATAAGGAACATAAAGAGGAAATATTAGAAGAACAATTAGAAAAATGCCTATACGGAATTGAAAACTATAAGAATATGATTTTGGCATATGAACCGGTATGGTCAATTGGAAAAAATCACAATCTTGATCTTGAAGAAATCGATAATTCAATTGCGATAATTAGAGGCATAGTCGAAAAATTGAAATTTGAAGAATTAAAAATCTTATATGGAGGTTCGGTTAATAAAAACAATGTACGCGAAATTTCAGCAAAATTAAACATAAATGGTGTTCTAGTAGGAAGAGATTCGTTAGATCCGATGAATTTTTCCCAAATTGTCAATTTCTTAGAATAATTTAGTTGATATTTTTGTATATGCACATTATAATCACCTTGTCACATTGTGTGTCGCATTATTAATTATTTCGGAGGTAAGTATGAAAAGCAAAGGGTTAGTAGCGAGTTTATTATGCTCTTGTATACTATCGAATACGGTGTCGGCAATTGATTCTGATCTTGTAAACTTGGCTTTGGAATATGTACCAGAGCGTGTCATCGTTTATTGTAGCGTCAACCGGCGTGGCGTACTTGTTGGTGATGGTTTTAGTTTTACTGGGCCACAAGATAGATTGATATTGGTATCCAGAGTTGAAGATCATTTAATTGCTGGTGGTATAAGATTTGATTTCCCTAAAGATGACTTTATTTCTAATGATTTTATTCTTAGGATTATGGTGGTATTTTACTGTAATTTCCTTGCTAGCAGAATTTTCCCAAGATTGTCTCCAGAAAAATTTTGCAGTGGTAGTGTTATATTTGCAAAGATTTGTGAAAAAATTAAAAAAAATATTTGTTTTATTGATAATTCATGAAATCTCTAAAAGAAAGTGTAAGTTGGCGCTTAGTATTATGGGCTGTGGTGTTTTGTTCAAGTTTACATAGAAGTACGAAGGTGTGTTGGGATGGATTTGTTTTTGAATTTGACAGTTGACTTTGTATAGGAAATGAGAACAAATTGGATGTCGGTGGTGGGTATTACTTATTCATGTAGTATTTCCGGCGTTTAATTTTAGGTTTAAATAAGAATCTTAGCTAAGTTTAACAATGCGTTTAGTTTTTTGCCTCTTTGTTGTTCGCAGAGTATTTAATATTCTACTTCTTATTAAATCTTGGAATTGTATACGCACATTTAGAATGGTTCATTTGTTTTTTGACTATTTTGTGTTGACTTTTTTGGCTTAATTTGTTATAATTAAACATATTAATGTATTGTGAGGTGATATTTATGTCATGGAAAAATACGGAAGAATGGAAAAAATTTGTCGAAAATAAAGTAAGCAACGTTGGAAAAAGAATAAGTTCTCTAGAAAATGTAAGTTTGTCATTGGAAGGAAAATCCTCAGATAGTATAGCAAAAGAAGCAAAAATGAAATTTCAGATTCGAGAGTTTTTTGGTGATTTAATTAATAATTTTTCTAAATGGTTTGTGCCATATTGTAAACTTGTTAAATTGACTGAAGAACGATTGGAAAGCAATGATAAAAAAGATGAAAAAAATGGAAAATTTACATCTATGATTTATAGTTTAATGAAAGAAACTAGAGAAAACTTACATAAATTGAGACAAGCTGAGGGCGGAATTGCAAAAAAATTTTTGGAATCTATCAAAAAAGGATTAAATCAAAGAGAATTTGATCATAATGAAAAAATAATTGAAAAAGTTCAGAATCAATTTTCAGAAATATTGAAAAAAGCAAAGCAGAATTTGACTAAGATAAAAAATTTAGGTAAGAAAAAAGATATTTTGCTCTTAAATAGTTTGAGAAATTCAGTAGCATATGGTGGGGATAAAGATTTAAATGATAGGCATAAGACTAGTTTTTGGGATGTTTTAGGTTTTATTGACAGTGTTTTGAATGATGAAAAAAATTGGTTGAGTAGCAATATAGACAAAATTGTCAAAGAATTTGAAGATTTGCGCGGCAGACTAAGTGAGCCATTTCGTTTTGGTGATAGAATGGCGAATTCCGAAGAAATTAAAAACTTTTGCATCCAATCTATTGAGAATATTAGTAACAATAGCAATGACGCAAATGGTGAAATTGTCGATTCTTTTTTGGAATTTAAAAAAATTACCGATAACCTATTTTATAGAGCATTTAATAAATTAAAAAATGATATGTTTGAACAGGTAAAATCAAATAAATTTGATATTTCTGAATTTAAATTTGAAATGAAAGGGCTTTTGAAACATGTTAGGAAAAAAGTAGATAGTAAATTAGAATTAATAGGAAACAAGTTTGACAAAAACGATAAGAAATCTTTCGAATCTTTAAGGGATGTTATCATTGAAAACGCGGTTTGCAAAGGTGAAATTTCAGTTTACATTGACGATAGCGGTATGGGAGAGATGTGGGAAGATGAAGCGTGCCTCGGCGTTGCGAGCATAGGTTTGGTGGGTCTCCCTTTTGCTACAGTGTTATTTTCACTTGTGATGTGTTTTCCAGTAGCATTGAATATGATTACTGACCCTATAGCTGCTACACTTGTATCATATTTTGGTATGATAAGTATTGGTGCTGGTTTTGTGGCAACAGCAGTTGCAGCAACGGCGTGGATAGGATATAAAATATTTCGGCGCATTAAAGAGAAGAAAATGATAAAAGAATTCGAAAAAGACATAGAAGTAGAGGCATAGGTGAATAAATAATGCCACAATAGTGAAAGTATTAATACAAAAAGCGTCCACAATATCACAATTTGCAAAACCATGTTTTTCTGGTTTTTGTCTTTCAAACAGAGAATCTGTAACTTTTACACACTACAACAACACTGATCACCACGCTAACTCAGCAAGACACCTAAAATGTAGTGATTGACAAATTTTATTTACTGAACGATAGATTTACAATTTGTACATGTTTTTAAAGATATTGCCTTACTTACATACTCGTTTGCATCAAAACTTAACTTAGATAAATTTATTTTTCTATGAAACGTGATTTAGAACCAAATTAACTAACACTCCCTAGAACATTTAAAATTTTATTTTTTACTAACTCACAAACAGCAGTACGTGCACATCCCAGATATCCTCTAGGATCGAAATTTGTCTTGTTTTCATCCATAAATTTTCTTATTGCCAAAGTTATAGATAATCTTAAATCAGAATCTATATTTATCTTGCAAACTGACATTGAGGCAGCTTTTTTTAACATTTTTTCTGGAACTCCTTTAGCATTCTTTATATCAATACCGTACCTATGTAACTCTTTAACAGTATTCTCATTCACTGAAGAAGCACCATGCAAAACAATTGGAAAACCAGGCATCAAATTTTCAATTTCTTCGAGAATATCAAATCTCAACGATGGTACAGAATCAACCCCGAATTTGTTTACTCCGTGACTGGTACCTATCGCAATTGCTAATGAATTGACTCCAGTTTTTTCGACAAATTCCTTAACCTGCATGGGATCAGTAAAAATAGAGCGCTCATCTGAGCACTCCACATGATCTTCAATTCCCTGTAAGCGTCCTAACTCCCCCTCTACCGAAACATCTCGTCTTGATGCATAATCAACTACTCTGGAAGTAAGAGACACATTTTCCTCAAACGGAAGAGATGAGCCATCTATCATGACCGATGTAAACCCCATATCGATGCATTTTTTACAAAGTTCAAACGAATTTCCGTGATCGAGATGAAGCGCAGCTTCAATATTATTTTCTTCAACAGCAACCTCAAGAATGCTTTTAAGATACTCATGCCCTGCATACTTACCGGCTCCTGGGGAAACTTGAAATATCACTGGTGAATTCAGTTCTCTGCATGCCTGAGAAATCCCCTGTACTATCTCCATGTTACATACATTGAATGCCCCCACCGCATATCTTTTGATGTAAGCCTTTTCGAACATTTCCTTAGTGTTTACTAATGACATATATCCTCTCATGCTGTATTTTTGCGATTATACCACATTCGAATTTTTTATTCAAAAACTAGATACATAATTCTATTGCTTTTATATACTATGTTTATTAGCTTTATGCAAAAAAAAGTTAAATTTGCTTGTTTGACAAAAATCTCAAGATTTGATAAGATATGAGAACCGGAGTTGTTTTAAATTCGATTCAACTCAATATATTTTATCTTGAGGTGTTGTTTATGTCTAAGTTAAGGAAAGTATGTGCTATTTTATGTTCAGGTATGTGTGCTTTAGGGAGTGCTAGTGCTGATCCAAGTGATAGGTCTATGAAAGACTTACAAGATATGATAAGTCGTAATCCTGCTGCATTTAAAAGTAGTGTGCAGCAAGTCGTGAATGACCGGATTGCAAAGTACGGACAAGAGCGAGAAGCATCTTCTTATGCACCTTACTCACCTGTGCTTTTTGGCTTTAGTTTTGGAAAGAATGCAGCTTCAGCGGAGGCTATTGGACGGCTTAAAGTTTTGAAAGACCAAGAAATTTTGAAATATATTAATGAAGGTGATTTGGACTATCTTAAGAAAGTTGCTTCGAATAAAAAAGCAGGTTGGATTTCTGTTTATGTATTGTTGAGATGTATATTTGCGCCTTGTGTTGGTGGTGGTGTGTGGTTTGGTGTTATCATATTTCTTAGTAAGTGTGTTTCCAACTGGCTGAAACTTGGTGAGAGTGGTGCTTTCGCTGTTGCTTGTTGGATAATATCAATTCTTGTTAGTTATATAGCATCAAGTTCTGCTGCTGGTGGCTTTAATGTTTTGGCGCAAAAGCTTAAGGGAGAAAGTAAAGAAGTAAAAGAAATATGCGAAGAAATGTGGAATATAGCTAGTAGAGCTGCGCAGCAAATGAAAAACGCGAGCAGAAAAAGAAGCAATAGTGCACCTGTAAAAAGAAGCAATAAATTGAAGGTCAGCAAAAAAAAGACGGAGCTCAATCAAAAGCAAGTAGTTGAATCCGGACCTGATAAGGTCGAATCGACTAAAGAAAAGGTATCGAGTATGAAAGTCGCAAGTGAAAGACTGAATAAAATGGGCAATTTAAATAGTTTTGTTTGATTCAATGTTTAAATTTTGAAGAGTTGTTTATGTTTAAGTTAAGAAAAATATGTGCTGTTTTATGTTCGGGTATGTGTGCTTTAGGGAGTGCTAGCGCTAATCCAGGAAAATGGTAATGAATCGCAGTTTCTACTCAATTTTAGCAATCCCCGATGCTATCCCCAAAACAAACGTATGATCGGTAAATCTTACACTTTCACTGTTGAGCGGAGCGGAAAAGTTTAAATATGATTATTTACTCCCTCTTATTGTTTTGGTATCGTGATTATTTCTCTTCTGTGCACTTTTGGCAGTCCCTCACTTTTGGACCCTCTTGAATCTTGAAGACACTATCCGGCGCCTATATGCGTAAAATCCAAACCTAGCGCCTCCAAATTAAGGTGCACAGAAATTATCCAAAAACTCCTTGATAAATCACTTTCTCTTCCTATTTTGTGATATCAATATCAGACGAATAAGTGAAAGTACAGATATAACAATCGCAGCAATATAAGTAAATCTTGCAGCCATAAGAACTTTTCTGGCACCCTCTAACTCATCTTGAGAAAGCATTCCACTATCTTCGAGTGCAATTAGTGCTCTGTTACTTGCGTCGGATTCAACTGGAAGAGTTATCATATGGAATAGTATCGAGATGCTAAATAGTGCAATTCCAATATCTATAACAAAACTATACTGGACTGGAAGAATCAGCCCCAAAAACACTAATGGAGTCGCTAATTGTGAGCTAAAATTAGTTATTGGAACAAAAAAATGGCGAAGCCTCATAGGAAAATAATTTTGTGCAAATTGTACAGCATGTCCTGCCTCGTGCGCACCAACTCCAACAGCTGAAATGCTATTCTTGTTATACACGTTCCCTGAAAGTGAAATACTGTTACTGGTAGGATCAAAATGATCAGATAGGTATCCTTCAGCCTTGTAGAATTCAACTCCACTAACATCGTTTTGTTTTAGCACGATTTCAGAAGATTTTATCCCAGTCAAATTGCATTTTATCTTCGAATATTTACTAAACGTCAACGCAATCCTCAAATTAGCAAATACAGAAATCGCGAGGATAGAAATAGCAACGAATAGGTAAATTTTGTTTGAGTACATGTAATAGTCGTAGAAAAAAAACATATAACCACCTCTATGACACAAGTGAATCCGCCGCGCATACGCAAAATACACTTGATGATTTTTATGAACATAATATAATACAATATTATGATATTGTCAAGTTTTGCAAAGATAAATTTAGGTCTCCACATCGGTAAAATACGCTCTGACGGCTTCCATGAAATTGAAACGATAATCATTTTCATCTCGCTTGGAGATACGGTTGAAATTTCTAGAATTCCTAGACATGAGATAGTCTTATCGTGTAATAAAAATTTATGCAAACCTGAGGAAAATCTTGCGTACAAAGCGTGCAAATTGATTTTTGATAACTTTGGTGTTGAGTGCGGGATTAAAATAAAAATTAGGAAGAATATTCCTGATGGTGCTGGTCTTGGTGGAGGAAGCTCGAATGCGGCGTCTGTTTTGTATGGTTTAAACAAACTTCTCAATTTAGGGATTTCGCACAATGAATTGATTAAATTTGCCTCACATATTGGATCTGATGTTCCAATGTTTTTATCGTCTGGAATTTTAAAATGTTCAGGAAGAGGAGAAAAAATCAATACGATATGTCAAAATTTTCCTAATTGTAAAATTTTGATAAAAGCTGGACTTAAAAAGATAAGTACAAAACAAGCATATCAAGATTTTGACTTATTAGATAGAAAAACTGAAAATTTAGAAGATTTAAACAAATTAGAAAGAACTATAAATTTTGGAAATATAAATGAGATATCAAGAAATTGTTTTAACGATTTTGAAAAGATCACGAAGGTTCCTGTGGGATGGCATCTAACAGGAAGTGGATCGGCAACATTTAAATTTATTGAAAATTCATTAAATATGAAAAATAAAGAAATACTTGAATGTCACCAAATTAGGCATGGTACAGAAATAATTGAATTTTAATTATGCATTTTTGCTAATCAAATGATTTTATCTAATTTAAATCACATTTCTGAATTCTTACCATCATTTTCATATATTATGTCTATTACTTCAAAATTGTACTCTCTAAATTTAAAATGTAACATTAAAAACCAATCTAGGAAATTTTTTGCACTTCTTATGAAGTATGGATGTATGTTTTCAAACATATTCGCTTTTTCCTCAGCTTTTTTCAAATCTCTTTCTGCATTGTATGAGCTTAATACTATATGTAACTCTTCTTTTGCACGTGTTAAAGCAACATAAAGAAGTCTCATTTCCTCAGAAACGGTTTTATATCTATGTGCAAATTCCATGCATTTTCTTTTGATATTTGTTTTTTTTGTGTTTGATTTAAACGATATTCCAAATTCTGGATCAAACATAATATCGTCGTATTTTTTTATAAATTCATCACCACATCCTACCAAAAAACATATTGGATATTCTTTCCCCTTCGATTTGTGTATGCTCGTTACAGATACCACATCATCTGTCGCAAACACATTTTCAATGGAATCATACGTTTGATTCTCTATATAATCGATTAATCTTTTTATACTTTTACTACAATTTTCTTGAGAAAATTTATTAGTAAGATATAAAAATTTAAGGAAGTTATCATTTTTTATATTATAATAATTGCACAATACATCTTCAATTTCATCTATGACAAAGAACACAAAATCAACCAAAGAATCGTGTTTGTATCGATATTCTGCTTCATGTGTGAAATCTAAAAACGCTTTAAATTTTCCCTTAATTGAATCGTTGTGATTATTACAATATTTTTCAATTGATAGACAAAATTCACAATTATCATCAATTTGTCGCACTTTAGCTAATTCAAAATTACTAAAATTGAATATAGGGCTCATCAAAACAGCCACCAAATTTATATCATCGCTTGGAGTTACAATAGCTTGCAGAAGTAAAACCAGATTGTAAATTTCATCACATTTCAACAAATCAGATAAATTATTAGATTTGATTTTGATATTTTTTGTCTTAAATGATTTGTGTATTTCATCCGAATATTTATTATAATTTCTGATCAATACACAAAAATCTGAAAATTGGATATTTCGACCAAATATTTGTGTCTTAGAAGAAATTTTTTCATTAATAATATCGGCGACAAATTTGATTTCATGAATAATTTTTGCTTTCTCAGATTCTAAATTTAATAAATAAATATTAATTTTATCATTATTATCTTGTGCATCATCTATAAAAACAAATTTTTCTTCATTTTCATAATCAATCAAATTAGTTTTTTTAGTCATAATTTGTGAAAAACAATTGTTTACAAATTTTAAAATTTGTGTGTTGCTTCTGAAGTTTTCATTTAAATTTATTAATAGTGAACATTTTTTTTTATTATAAAAAGCCTCGGGAACAGCACCACGAAATCCATATATACTTTGTTTATAATCACCAACAACGAATAAGTTTTCAGAAATTAGATCAAAAATACAGTCTTGAATTACATTTACATCTTGATATTCATCAATCAGTACATATTTGTACTTTTTTTTTATATTTTTCCTTATTGTTGAATCATCCCTTAACAAATCAAGTACCATCAATTCCACATCAGAAAAATCAAAAAAATTATATTTACTTTTGAATTCATAAACTTTATTCTTTATTTTTTGTATAAATTCATCCAAAACAGTTGATAAATTTTTATAATTTTCAAAATCAATATCAATTAATTTAATGTCATTTATAATTTTTCTTGAATATTCAATAATTATTTGAACATTTGATTTAAATTTTGAATTTTTTACAGATTTTAATTTTGAAAAAGAGAATTTATTCAAATTAATGATAAGTTCTATCGAATTATAACTCTGCATTTTTTTTAACAAATCAAAATCATATTTTATACTTGGTAAATATTTTTCTCGCAACTTCGGGCATAATATACAAAAATCAACTGATTTTTGTAAAAAATCAAGCGCAAAATTCATATTCATACTTAAATATCTACCCATAAAGGCATAAATATCAATATTTTTAAATTTATTTACATACTTTCCTATAGTAACAAAAATAAAAAATAATCTATTTTTTATATCTACGATTGAATTACCACCACATATAATACTAATTTCATCTATTATTTTCTTTAATTTAATATCATTTTTTATATAAATTTTGTCAACAGTCCTTTCGAGAATTTTGGATATAATATACAAATTATCTTCTTTACTTAGAATTTGAAATTGAATATCTTTATTATATTTTTTTATTGTATTTAAACAAAAACTATCTATTGTACAAAATGATGAATCATCAATGTATTTTAAATAATATTTTATTTTTTGATTGTTATTTATTTTTTTTTTAATTCTATTTTTCATCTCAAGAGCTGAATTTTTAGTAAAAGTAACTATTAATAAGTCGTTCAATTTGACCCCACTTTTAAGTAATCTTATTATTCTTTCAACTAAAACCGAAGTTTTGCCTGAACCCGCCGAAGACGAAACAACAATAAGTTTATTGTCAGCTTCTATTGCTTTTAACTGATTTTTAGTCAAATTTAACATTTGTTTTTTTCTCCATTTCTTTGTAGATATTGGATAGATCAAATTTTTTAATATCTCTATATATTACACTAAAATTATGACATATCTTATGATATTTACAGTCATTACAACTATTTTTTTTATTCATACAAGTCACACAATTTTTAAATTCAAAGTTCAATACATTATTTATGATATTTTTAACCAAAAATGATGAATAGCATAAAACCAATTTTATCCCCACTTCATCTACATTATAAATCTTATCACATAAGCCCAATGAAACGCCGCTAATTTTCAAATTTTTAGTCAATTCATCTAATTGCTCAGTATTGTCAATTTCGCCTTTTTTATAAGACATATAAACAGCACCATATTTTTCATAATTATCTAAATTTAACATATCAAGATAAATTATAATCTGCGCTCCAATACCATATAAAAAATTATTCAAATTAAATTTTTTTTCACTAGTTTTATAGTCAACGACTAATATTTGCTCGCCTTTTAAATCTATTCTATCGATAATGCCACTAATACTGACCAATATGCCATCAAAATTTATTTCCTTATGCACTCTCTTTTCCAAAAATATTGTCTTTAATTTTTTTTCTTCACACATTTTTATAATACTTTTTATAAATAAATCTAAATCAACGGAAATATTTTTGGACATATTCACTATCATATTTGATTGATATATTTTATAAAATCTGTTATTTAAATATTCAAGAACTACACCATAAGATTCAACCAATTCACCATTTTCTATGTATTTTTTCATTCCATACTCTAAAACGTGATGCATCAATAAACCATATTCCCTTTTGTCAAATTCAAATGCTTTTATTTCCCTTAATTTTAGAATATTTGAACAAAAATAACTAAATGGACACAAATAATATTTTTCTATCTGAGAAATATTAACTTTCAACAAATCAGTTCCAAGATCTTTATATTTTCCATCCGTTTTTTTCGAAAACACTCCACCTATTTTAAAGTACTTTTTCTTCTTTGAAAAAAAATTATCTGAAGACTCGATTTTCCCTTTTGAATACAAAAAAATCATGTTACTATTTGATGAATCAAACTCAACGTTATACTCATCAGTATTCTCTAAAATAACAAAAATATTAACAAAATTGTTAAATTTCAAATTTGTTTTTTTTAATAATTCAATATTTTTACCACCTAAATGTATATCTACATTTGAAATCTTATCAATGAATTGTTTCAAAAAATAGTCAATATTTGCACACTTATCCCCTATTTCACATAAGATTTCATTGAAAAAACCAAAAAATTCCAGTTTATCATATTCGAACTTTCTTGATAAAAAAATTATCAAATCATACAATCTCTTGTTTTGTACAAAACTTCTAATTTCATCAATTAAATCTACGCACTTCACCTTTATATCATTCAGCCATCTCATTCTCGAAATGTTTAATTCATCATCCTCACCTCTATCTATAAAAGGTCTTATGTCAAATTCTTTTGTAAGATCATCCACTCTATACGTTACCAAATAATTTCTCAAAACACCTAGTTCCTCAATATCTATGTAAGGCACTACCTCTAAAAAATCGATGAAAAAATCAATATCAAAATCAAATTTTATAAACTTCAATAACGAAATAACAAAAACACAGAAGACATCAGATAACAATGAAAAGCTATAATTTCTATCAAACGAAATGTTATTTTTTTTGAAAAGTGACGACACATATCCGTCGTATTCCGCAATATTTTTGTGTACTATGCAACATTTATCCTTAGGACTTTCCAATATCTTATCAACTATGAACCGATAGCACTCTAAAACGTTATCTAACTCAACTCTATTCAAATATTTTCTCCAATAACTATATATCTATGCATTATGCCTAAAAAATCTATGAATTCGATTTACAACCTCTACAATTTTGAATTCTACCTCATATTTATCTTTATTTTCAACCAGCTCCGATTCACTCTCTGAAAAGCCGTTAGTTTCTACCTTATCTTCGGCTGCTCCAACACACATCGGGGGGAACAGTACACACCACCAATTTTTCCCTCTTCCCTCCCCTATCTTTATTTTTAAAGAATCATAATCTCCCGCTGGGAGAATTAAATTTTCATATTCTCTGTTATTGAAATTACTTTTACACACTTCCAAAGAAACATCATAATTCGAGCCACTACTTTCAACCTCATTTTTTGCAATTTCTCCTAGAGTATCGATATTATCGCAAACGAATTTCTTAGTTTCCTCTAGGTTAAAAAGTTTTTGCATTTTCAATTTTCGCAAAATAGCATCCCTGACTTTCAACTTCAATCTTTGATCTTCATCAGAATCTGAATTCGCGATTATATGTAGTCGAAAAACATCATCCTTTATCTTATCACATTTGGATTGAAAATTCACAAATGAACATAATATCGACAGTATAAAACCCATGAATATGGATTTTTCGTATAAATTAAATTTTAAACTTGACATAAAAACACTCCCAAAACGATTTTGAACTCAAAACTATTCTGGGAACTTTCGTCCTTATTTATTCAATCCAATAAAATAATTTTCTTTAAAAAATAAAGAATCCTCCTCTGCGCAATTTCGTTTTTAAGCGGATATACATAACCCAAACTATACATCCAAGTTTTGCTGCTATCGGACATGCACTACCACACGCGACACAATTGCTCCATTTTATCAAATCATAATAATAAATCTAAATTCTAAGTAAAAAAATTATGTTCTCATTTGTGAGGTTCCTTTCTCACGCAGATATGTAGATTCTAAATCAGAGATTCCAAGTTTTACCGCTATCGAATATTCACTACCACATATGACACAATTGCTCCATTTTATCAAATCATAATAATAAATCTAAACTCTAAGTAAAAAAATTATGTTCTCATTTGTGAGGTTCCTTTCTCACGCAGATATGTAGATTCTAAATCAGAGATTCCAAGTTTTACCGCTAGCGGATATTTGTCATATGCAATTCCTACCGCATAACTTCCTCCCTTTATCGAATCATCAAATCCTGACATATGCCACCTTATCGCCATTGCCTCGTTTAACTTGAGTTTCATAAAACGCTCTATAAGAAATACGGATTTTTCTCCATGTCCGTAAGGAAACGAATCCTCAATTGAATAATACGGAACTTGTTCCCATCTTCCAAATTCATTCTTTGCATTTCTCATAGAAAGCTTATAAAAATTAACTTTACATACGTCATGCAACAACGCGCAAATTGCAAATGACTCTTCACTATCATCAGGCTCAAAGTGCTTCTCCCTCAGAACTTCATACACCTTGACACTATGCTCAACAAGACCACCCTCGCACGCACAATGATATTTAGTACTCGCAGGAGCCACAAAAAAATCAGATTCTTCAAGCCAAGAAAGTAACTTATCTGCTCCCTCACGTTTTATATTCGAATTATAGATATCTAAAAACCTATCTTTATAATCCATAATATCCTTTCAAAAATTACTCAACCAAATTAGATAAATGCTTCACGCAACTTTTGCAAACCAATTTATCTTTGAATTTTATCAGATTGTCATAAGATTCGCAAAACAAGCATACATTTACATATTTCCTTATGATTATACTACTGGAATTACTGACAAAGAACTCAAGCGCATCCCCTTCCGCTATGTCCAAATTCCGTCTTATTTCTTTTGGAATAACTATTCTTCCGAGCTCATCGATTCTTCTTACACCAATTTTTTCTAATCGTTCGTCGTGCACCTATCCTCCAGTAATAAAACAAAAATGAAATTAATACTCTTAATCACGGTCTGGAATTCTAAATTTAATGTCAAAAAATGTCAAATTTTACAAATTATTGCCAAAAAAGAGGGAAAATGATCGGAATTATCTGGGCTTTTATGATTATCTCAAGCATAACATGCGCACTTTTCAGTAACTGCGCAAATGATCTTTGTAATGCCATAATCGAAGGCTCGAAACAATCGATAAATATAATGATTATAATATCGGGATCAATTATTTTTTGGTCGGGAATTATGAAAATCGCGCAAGATAGTAAATTCACAAAGTTCGTATCTAGATTATTTTCACCCATTCTGAAGATACTATTCAAAGATTACGTTGATAAACCCGATATCATAGAGCCTATGTGTATAAATATCGTTTCAAATTTGCTGAGCTTAAGTAATGCTGCAACACCCTCCGGAATTGAAACAATGAAAAAGATGAAGAAACATGGACTAATCGAATCAAATATGATGAAATTTCTTCTCATAAACATATCATGCGTCCAACTTTCGCCCAATTTTTTAATCATATCAAGAAAGCAATTTGGAGCTCAAAACCCTTATGAGATACTTCCTAAAATATGGCTCTGTTCACTAGTTTACCTTTTAATTGGAATATTTCTAATTAATGTATTTTCTAAAAAATCAAAAAAAGAAAGAATACTTAAAACTTGTTTGAAAACATAAAGACTTCCCTTATCACTCCCAGGAATACTTTCCAAAAATATGTTTCTTATCATTATTTTATAAATATATTTTTTAAAAAATACAAAAATGAAAGGATGCTTAAAACTTGTTTGAAAACGTAGGAACTTTAGTTCCGATAATGCTTATATTTCTAATTCTAATTTTCGCATTCAAAAATAAAATAAATATCTTTAGTTCCTTTCTGAATGGCGCATCAGAAGGCTTAAGTTGTATAATTTCAATTCTCCCCATAATGGTAGCACTAGTGACATCCGTGGAAATGATGAAATCTTCGGGACTAGTGAATATAATGACTAATCTTTTTTCACCTATAACCTCTACTTTTAATTTTCCTCCAGAGTGTATACCATTGGTTATCATGAAACCTATTTCAGGCTCAGGCTCAAACGCAATTTTATATTCACTTTTACAAAAATATGGATCTGAAAGTAGAATCGGAGAAATTGCCTCTATGATATCGTGTTCAAGTGAGGCAATCATATACATAGTTTCGACATACTGCGGAGCCGTTAGAATAAAAGATACAAAAAAGATAATAGTTTATTCGACAATATCATTTATTTTTTCGGTAGTATGCGCTTCTTTTATTTGCTGATTCCCCCCGTTACATTGTAAGATAAAATTGAAAATTATGAGTAACTAGAATAAATGCAATATGGTAACTTATTTGATAATATTATCTATTTTTTGGTAATATATGCTTTTTTGATATGCTAACTGTTTTCTTATTTAAAATATACGTAAAAATCACAATAATAAACACAGGTACCAAATAAGATATAAATAAATTTGTAAAAGGATATATTAGAAAAGATATACCAGAAACAAATGCTGTGAATAACGCATATGGAATTTGGCTAGATATATGATCCATATGCTTGCAACCTGCTCCAATAGAAGCGATCATCCCAGAGTTTGAAATCGGAGAACAATTTACCCCTGCAACCGAGCCAGAAAGAATCGAAGATACTGATAGTATTAGGATAGACTGATCTACCCCAGCAAAAACTGAGGATATTATCGGAATTAATAACATGAAAGTTCCCCATGAAGAGCCTATTGAAAACGATAAAAATGACGAAAGTAAAAATGATATAAATGGTATAAATTTGCTTGAAATACTTGAACTCATAATTAGATTCTTTATGTATTCATTTATCATAAGATTGTCTTTACATATCGACGATATGCTCCACGCTAAAATTAGCATTGCACTCGTTGAAGTCATAGATTTAAAACCCTCGGTAACTGAAGACATAAATTTTTCAAATGACATTTTTCTTGGTACAAATCTAATTAAACAAAATAATATCGCAATAAAAGATCCAAACGTGAGAGACAAATCTATATTTGTTCTTCTCAGTAGTGTAGAAAAGTCTCGAATATTCTCTGAAAAAAATCCACTTGTCTCAAATATCATGAATATGGTTACCAGTATCAAAACCAGTATCGGCAAAATAAGGTCTGAGACTTTTGAATCTTTACTATCATCTCTTCGTTCATTATTTTCTTCCTCAAGAGACGACATATCTTTCCCGTCGCTTAAACTCCTTTGAAACTTATTCATAACTCCAAGATTATTCTTACAAAATGAGAAAGATACTGCAGATACGACGGAAAATATCGCATAAAAATTAAGAGGTATAGATTTTATAAAAACTTCCATTGAATTATCCATAAAAATACATGAAATTATAGCTGCAGTCCAGCTTGAAAAAGGAATCAATAAACAGAGTTGCGATGAGGTCATATCTAACAAATACGCTAATTTTGCTCGGCATACCCCATTCCTATCACAGATCGGACGCATTATATTTCCAACTGTCAAAGACATAAAAACATCGTCAATTGAGCATATAAAAGAGAGAAACAAACTCAATAATTGAGAGGAAACTGGAGATTTTATTTTCTTACGTGCCCAATTTGCACATCCGCTAGAGCTTCCAGAAGATGACATTATCTCAGATATAGCCCCCAACAAAGAGCTAAATATTATAACCGAAACTCCTCCAGACATATTCTCACACAAAAGTGAAAATACAAAACTTATCGAATCAGTAACCCCAATATGAGCAGTAATTCCATAGATAAAAGTTCCGACAAGTATTCCAACAACCAGAGAAGATATAATCTCCTTAAATATCAGAGCAAACAAAATTGAAACAATAGGCGGAACAATAGACCATATTCCCGCATAAACAGGTTCCATAAACTTCCTTTCTTCGACATTTCTAAAATAAATAAAAGATTCACACCACACGAGAATCAAAAAATAGAACTATCGACAATGCTTATACATTTTTTTCTTCTTTAAATGCTCTCGGGTTTCTTTTTTGAATTCCTAAGAACACAAAAACAATCAAGACACTGTTTACTAGCCATACCACTTTAGATACCCTATCCTCTGATAGTACCCCACCGTATATTTCTTGGCACATACTCATTTTTAGAAACATCTTTTATCTATTTTTTTGTCTTTTACAATCTTCTTTGATATCCAACCATTTTATTATCCATTAACCCAACGTTTTATGCAATAGTTTTCAAATGTTTTGCAATAATTTTCATTCCAACTCTTTAACGGTAGATATATCTTCTTGAAGTATTGCGAAATATCATTCACCCAGTTTTTATTTGCACCCTGGAAAACGGGATTTAGTGTGCTTCCAGATCTAAAATAACTCAAAGAAGATCTTCCTAGAGAATTTTCGATATTCTCCACCTCATAATTGTATGGTATAAATCCAAGCTTTTCTACAAGAAGTTTACTCGATACTGGTGATGATATCAGCCAAGTTAAAAAATCTTGCGCTATGTTGATCTTAGAAGATTTATTATTTATCACTAGATAGTAAGGACAATAAACTGTAATTTTAGAATTCGATGTGTCGGATTCGAATGGAGCTTTGAGAGGTATGAAAATCAGATTTTTTGAAGTCTCGATATCGATTTTTTTGATATCTTCATAATCTATATCCTCTGAAACCAAGAATAATGACTTTCCCTTAGCAAAATTCTCAATTGCGTTTTCCCTCGAGTTTATTTGTTTATCTACAAAGTAACTTCCCCTCGATGGGTTAGAGTGTGCAGATAAAAGATCAATCATACGCATCCATTTTGAAATTTTACCAGAAATTCCAGAAGAATCTTTTGCAACTAGAAGATCGGAAGATGAATTATAAGATTCGCATAAAGCATTGTTTAAAAGGTGCTCGAATGAAGTTTCGATATGAAATGAAAAAATAGATTCAAGTTTACTAACTGCAACTTTATCTAAGCTGTATTCATGTCCATTGAGTGAAACAGAACTGAATTTAATGTTTTCCACGAATTTTTTGAAGTCATCGTATGAGCATACCATTAAATCGTTGATAACATTCTTATAAGCGTCTTCACCAAAAATAGAAGCTAAAACACTCTGATTTACGGCCAAACCGAACCCTCTTATTGTTAACGGAATCCCACAATTATTGACCTCATGAGATTTAAGTCTCAGATTCTCTGGAATCCTATCTACAACTTCTCTGAATGTTTTTTCGGTAGCATTACTGAAATCGAAAATATTTCCATACTGCTGCTGAGAACGAAATTCACTAAAATTTTTTATCATAAATATATCTGGTGCGTTATTTCCAAAATCACCTAATAAATCGGTATTTTTATCAGAAAACGCAACAACAATTCCCGAAGCATTACTATATTCATCTGAAATCTTATTAAAAGTTTCCGAAAAACTAGAATCAGAATTGTACACCAATATGTCATAACTTCCATTAGTTACAATCTCATGAACCTCTTCTGGCTCATTTTTTTTTCTCAATTTTATAAACAAAAAAACTAACAAAATAAGAACTAGAGAAGAAGTGACAAATAAAATAAAAGTCTTTTTTTTCAATAATTTCACGTCCTAATTTTATAATTCCAAGATATTAAACCCCGAAGCACGAAATAGACGATTTAAAACAGCTAAATTCTGTTTCACCTCAGAAGATAAGTGAACATACGCAACACTCAAATTAAATGAATCTACCCTTCGCAAGCGATCAAACAAAAACTTAAGCTGATCGCTTTCAGAAAACATAGAACCATACGACAATTTGTCACCGGATATTAGTGAAATATCTTCTTCAAAGCAAACAGAAACGCAATTATACTGTGAATTTACGAATTGTGCAAATTGATGAGATGTTCCTTTAACTAAGACTATCTTAGTTTTGGGAGAATAATGTTTATATTTCACACCTGGTGATCTTACTTCCTTTAAATTTGATACCGAGTGATCGACAGAGTCATCTACTATGATTTTTTCACATATGTAATCCGAAATCTCCTCTGGAGAGATCTTACCAGGACGAAGTAATCTAATGGGGGTTGAAGTAACATCAATTACAGTAGATTCAACCCCAACAGAACAATCCTCACCCATTAAGATCGCCGAAATTTTTCCATCCAAATCGTTTAGAACATGAGCATACGAAGTTGGACTTGGTCTTCCTGAAATATTCGCAGACGGTGCCGCTAAGGGCCTTCCTAATTTAGATATAAGCTTACGAGTAATCTCAAGAGAGGGCATCCTAATAGCAACGCAACCTAGGTTTGCGGTTACTATGTCGGGTATTATACTCTTCTTTTTGAAAATCATCGTGAGAGGACCAGGCCAAAACTTGTTACATAGTAACTCAGCTTTTTTAGGTACCTCTAAAACAAACTTTTCAAGATCTTCAAACTCAGAAATGTGAACAATCAGCGGATTATCTGCGGGACGTCCTTTAACCTGAAAAATTTTTTTAACAGCTTCAGAATTCAATGCATCTGCGGCCAAACCGTATACGGTTTCAGTTGGAATAGCAACTAAATTACCACTTTCAAGAATCATTGATGCTTCATCTATTGAGCATATTAACTTCGTTCTCATTCCATCCCCACTCCTAAATAGACTCCTTATCAATATTATAATTAATAATATTTTCAACGTTTATAATCAAGAAGTATATCAAGATAAGTATTGCCGAAGCATATAGAAATAAAAAAATATTAAATACCTCATAGTTTGTTTTATTTTTCAAATATTTAAATTTATGATTTCTATTTGTTAATAAAAATACCATCGTCTATATATTTGTATAACATATTATGATCTACCCAACACTATCAACCAGATTTTCAGCATTGCGTTCCAAACGCGCATTACAAAAATAGGATGTAAATGATAAAGGAAAGATGTGGAAAACGAAATAAAACATCCAACTTATAAACAAACATAAAAACAAAAAGCGGATTTCACAGAGGAAAGCAAAGAAATAAAAATGTCAACATGAATGTCGTGTTATTGTTTTTTTGTTTTTCAAAAATATTAAAATTACAAAAAAGCACACTACCCACCACCCGGTTATATATACAATTCAAACTCAATGATTATAACTACATTTCATAACGTTGAAATATTAACCCAACAAGAAGCACCGCCCACTATGCTGGCGATGCTGGCATTCTAAACAGCCCTCACAATGTCAATTCTCGCTCGGGAGTCCCTTCTTGCCCGGGAGTCCCTCCTTGTTGGTTTCATCTATAAGTTTTTTATCAATTTTTTCCACCTCGTTGATTTTATCTCCAATTTTTTCGTCTTCATTAATTTGTACCTCATTGACATTGAGGTTATCCATTTCACCAGCGCCGTCATCGATGTGGACTTCTTTCTTGTCGTCATCGATGTTGTCTTCTTTCTTGATTTTGAAATAATCTTCTTCTTCGTTTTCTTCGTTGACGAAAGGCTGTTTTGATTTTTCCCAAAACCATCTACCCTTCACACGTTTATTAGCAATTAATAAAACGCCACCAACTAATATACCAGTTAATAGACCACCGCCAAGAGATACCATGACAACATTTCCTCTCTTAAGCCTACCATTTTCATCACGCCAAAAAGTACTTCCAAGACTCTTTACAACGTTTACCTCAGATTTCGTCGATTTAACATTAGGCTCTTGAGGTTTGGTATTCTGCGCCAGAGAAACGGTTTTATTATTCGCTTTCACATTCCTAGCCAAAGGCCCCATAGACTTAGATCTGGGTCTCCTCCCCAAATTATTACCTTTCACATTCGGGCGATTCATCTCTCGATTCACATTTTTCTCGACGCCAAATTTAACGTCATTTTTATCCCTCACCCCTGCTGGTACCGCACCAACTTGTGGCATAGAAGCGCAAACTCCAGCCACCATCGCTAAAATTTTACTAATTCTACTACTCTTACTCATATGTGATCTCCCCTTAAATTCAATTTTGTAATTGCATTTTACAACAAAGAAATAAAAATGTCAAGCATAAATAGCGTATCATTATTTTTTTTGAAATATCAAGTTACACAAAAGACGCCACCAAAAAAGTGGCAACGTCCATTCCCATAACAATCATTGAACCATTACAATCTTGTCTGTCTTTTTAGTCCTGTTAATCGATTCTGCCTTAATTATCGATTTTCTCCTCTTCCTTTTTCTACTCCCCTTCTTCTTCCTTTTTTTCTTCTGCTTCCTTTTCTTCTTCCTTTTTCTCCTCCTCGTGGTTGCTGCTTTCTTCTTTGTCGCTGTCTTCGCTGTTGTCTTCTTCCTTGATTTTGTCGTTTTCTTCTTCCTTGATTTTGTCGTTTTCTTCTTTCTTGATTTTGTCGTTTTCTTCTTTCTTGATTTTGTCGTTTTCTTCGTTGCCGTTTTCGTCGACTTCTATTTCGTCGGTGTTCTCCTCTTCGGTTTTGGGCCCCTCCACTGCTTCCTCTTTGTTGTTTTCTCCGTTGTTTTCTTCTTCCTTGATTTTGTTCTTTTCTTTTTCCTTGACTTCGTCGTTTTCTTCGTTGTTTTCGTTCGGCAGTTCGTTCGGCTTCTTTCCGAAGAACCAGCTACCAGTCGCTGCTCTTTTGAGAAGCAACCCTACACCAGCAACGGAAACTACGGTAAATACGGCACCACCAATAACCAATTTTCTTGTTGGCCTACCATTCGAATCAAACCAAAATCCTCCAGTTGGTTGTAAAACTCTCTTACCAAGTAGAGAAGCTGGAACTTTAGCCAATTTTTTAGTAACCTGCGACCGCCAAGGCACCCTGCCATTTCTCCTCTTTCCTGCACTAGCCTCAAAAGGCATAGACGCACATATTCCCATCACCATTGCTAGAACCTTACTAACCTTATTACCCTTATTCATAGATAATTCCTCCTAAAATTAAGTCTCGTATTTTCATTTTACAACAAAGAAATAAAAATGTCAACATGAATGACGTGTTATTGTTTTTTTTTGTTTTTCGAAAATATTAAAAAAATGATAGAAAATAGTTTAATATAGTATTTTTAACATGTTCGTGCTATATATATTGTATACATATGGGAATTTGTATTTTACGATTTTCTGAATTGGAGTTACTGTGCCATACAAAACGTTGAATGAGGTTAAGCCAGGAGTATTCGTAACAGTTGTTAATATTGTAGATGATGGAAGAATAAAAAGAAGAATCATGGATATTGGTATTCTTCCTGGTGTTTGCATAGAAGTTGTAAAAGTAGCTCCGTTGGGGGATCCTATTCAGATAAGCCTTTTGGGGTTTGATATGGTTATGAGAAGATCGGATGCTTCAAAAATAATAGTAAAAAGTGTAGATGAGTGATGAATTTGAAAAAAAAATATGTTAGGGTATCTCTTTTAGGAAATCCAAATGTTGGAAAGACTACTTTGTTCAATAGGTTAACTGGTAATACTCAATACGTAGGGAACTGGCCAGGAGTTACTGTTGAGAAAAAAGAAGGATATATAAGAAATGCAAGAACGCCCATAAAAGTGACCGATCTACCGGGAGTTTACTCTCTTTCTCCATTTTCTCCAGAAGAGATAGTTACAAGAAATTATATTCTTGGAGAAAATGTTGATATATTAGTAAACATAGTAGATGCTACAAATTTAGAAAGAAACTTATACTTAACAACGCAAGCCCTAGAGTTAGGAATTCCGATGGTCGTAGTTTTGAACATGTGTGACATTTTGAAGAGAAAAGGAAAGGTTGTTGATTTTTGTTCTTTAGAATCTTCTTTGGGAGTAAGGGTATTACCTATATCTGCGGCGAAAAACAGAGGAATTGAAGATCTTGTTAATTTTATTTCAGATTTTAGACCACAAAATCGGAAAATAGTATTTAAATACATGAGTGATATAGAATCGAAACTTTCTCAGATAAGTGAAGTTTTGAAATCAGAAAATGTAAAACAATATAATAATCGCTTTGTACTCATAAAGATACTAGAATACGATTCTCTTATCATCTCGAGTTTAAAACTAAACTTAAAAGCGATACAGAAAATTGATGAAATAAGAGGCCCTCAAAAAGATATAAGATACGAAGAATTTATAGCCTCGCAAAGATATTCTAAGTCATCACTTATATGTAAAAATGTAGTTTCTGAACTTTCTAAGGTGAGGCACTCAAGAATATCTCGAGAGATTGATAAAATCGTCACAAGTCGAATCCTCTCTTTTCCTATTTTTCTTTTGATACTTTTTACAATATTTTTCATAAGCTTTGGTCCAATTGGAACATCATTACAAGATTTTGCACGATTAATAATATTTAAAGGAATCGCGCATCCAATTGACGTTCTATTAGGACAATTTAACGCAAATAGTATTGTACAGGGATTTATAAGTTCAATAGTGGGAGGTTTAGGAGAAGTTCTTTCGTTTTTGCCTCAGATATTACTCTTACTAGGGTTACTTTCAGTTCTAGAAGACAGTGGATATATGGCGCGTGCTGCATTCATTATGGATAGGCTTATGGTCAAACTTGGAGTTTCTGGTAAAGCGTTTGTTCCTCTTTTGATGGGCTTTGGATGTAGTGTTCCAGCGATTCTTAGTACTAGAATTTTGAAGAGCAGAGAAGAAAAAAAACTTTCCATATTTTTAATTCCGTTTATGTCTTGTAGTGCCAAAATTCCGGTCTATTTGGTGTTTTTGAGTGCATTCTTTCCAAATAATAAAACTCTGATGATTTTTTTGATATATATTTTGGGTGTGATATTTTCCATCATGACCGCGCTCATATTTAAAAGATTCATAAAGCCAAAAGATAATTCACTAATTATGGAACTTCCTGATTATAAAATACCATCAGTTAGAAATTTGTATCTTCATTTGAAGGATCAGCTTAAAGATTTTTTGGAAAATGTAGGCGTCATAATCTTGAGTTCATCAGTTATAGTTTGGTTTTTGCAATCATTCGATCGATCACTGCATTTTACAGACGAAAATTCCAAAAGCATACTCGCAGATTTGGGAAATTTCATATCTCCTATTTTTAGGTTTGCAGGATTTGATAACTGGAAGGCAAGTGTTTCACTGATAAGTGGTTTGTTCTCAAAAGAGGCAATAATATCTACGATGTCAATAGTATTCGATGCAGATGAAAGTTCATTGAGCGAAACATTGCACTCTACTTTTTCATTTGCATCGTCAGTTTCAATTATCGTATTTATACTCTTATATTCTCCGTGCATAGCAGCGATTGCAACGATAAGAAAAGAACTAGGGACAAAATCGGCCATATTTTCATTTATTTATCAAACTTCTCTCGCCCTAGTTTTTTCTTCCATCACATATCAGATACTCTCTGCCTTCTTAAAGTAAGTATTAAAATCATTAGTTTTTTATTTATCATTTTCGTTGTCTTCTTGGTTTTCTTCGTTTTGTTGTTGCTCTCCTTCGTTTTGGTTGTTTATGTTATTTTGTT
>CAMUZI010000006.1 GCA_947165155.1 uncultured Clostridia bacterium
TCTGATAAAAGTTTAGATAATGAGAAAAAAGATAAATCTCCTGCGCTTGATCAGAAAATTGATGATAAAAAGGTTGATGATCCTCAAAAAGATAAGAAGGAAGAGAATCCTATTGCCGATTCTGATAAAAGTTTAGATAATGAGAAAAAAGATAAATCTCCTGCGCTTGATCAGAAAATTGATGATAAAAAGGTTGATGATCCTCAAAAAGATAAGAAGGAAGAGAATCCTATTGCCGATTCTGATAAAAGTTTAGATAATGAGAAAAAAGGTGAGTCTTTGTCAGACACTCAAAAAAGCGAGAAAATAGACGAAAAAAGAGTTGATGACGTTCAAAAAGATAAAAGTGAAAAAAGTGACGAATATTCCGCGAAAAATCAGGATGACAAAAAAGTGGATGAGAAGAAGGAAAGCGCCATTGAAATCGAAAACAAAGATAAAAAAGGAGAAAACGCAGAGAAGAAAGACGAAGCCTCCACGAAAAGTCAGGGTGACAAAAAAGCGGATGAGAAAAAGGAAGACATCGTTGAAGCCAAAGGCGAGGACAAAAAAGAACTGGAAACAGAGAAGGAAAAGAGTGAAAGTACAGCTACGTCCACGGAAAAAAGCAAAGTACTAAAGCTATCAGAGGAAAAATGGGTAGAGTCATTGGCTAGACAGCTTCATAATCCAGAGATCATGAAGAGAGTTTTAAAGGTAAGGAAAATTTTAGACGAAAAATATCCATTTGGTGGGAAGCGGTCTAAGTATAGAGATTTTGCGGGTGCGTTGCTCATGAGTATGGTTTGGGGCAGCCCTGAAGAAGGCGAGGATGATGATTTTGTGAAATCCATTTTGCCTGAATAGTTCGTTGACAATGGTCCTACTTCACCAGATCGATCTCTCCGTTGATAAATGCTTCTAGTTGATGACTAGATTTTCCAGTGCGGTGGTCTGTTACCCGGTTCTGTGGGAAGTTATAGGTTCGAATTCTTTCTGATCTGTCTCCGGTTCCCACTTGTGACCGTCTTTCTTCGGACACCGCTCTTTCGTTTTCATCTTTTTTCATCTTTAACAGACGAGACCTTAGAACTTTCATTGCTTTATCTTTATTTTTATGTTGGCTTCTTTCATCCTGACACTCAACCACAATTCCTGAAGGCATGTGGGTAATTCTTATTGCAGATTCGGTTTTGTTCACGTGTTGTCCGCCTGCCCCTCCCGCGCGAAAGGTATCTATTTGTAAATCTGAGGGATCAATATTAATCTCTACTTCCTCTGCCTCAGGCAAAACGGCAACAGTGGCGGTCGAAGTATGAATTCGTCCCTGCGATTCCGTCTCGGGGACACGCTGAACTCTATGAACTCCACTTTCAAATTTTAATTTGGAGTACGCACCTTTGCCAGAGATCATAAATGAAATTTCTTTAAAACCTCCGAGTTCGGTTTCATTTGAGCCCAATATTTCAATCTTCCAATTATTTTTGAGTGCAAACATCGAGTACATTTTAAACAGTGTAGAAGCAAACAATGCGGCCTCTGTTCCACCGGTACCTGCTCTAATTTCTATTATCACATTTTTGTCATCATCTGGGTCTTTTGGTGATAACATGATTTTTAAATCGTCTAATATTGTCTCGTTTTCTTGTTCCAATCTGCGAACCTCACCTTTTGCAGAGTTACATAAAGAAACATCTGACAAAAAAGTTTTATATTCCAAAATTTCATTCTTATTGAATTTATATCTTCTATATTTTTCAACAACCTCAGAAATATCTTTTAATTCTTTAGAAACGGATTTATAAAGATCCAATTGATTTGTAGGATCGATCCTACATATGTTGTCATTCAGTTCGATATATCTTTTCTCGATTTCTTCAAGTTTAGAAAACATAATTAACCCCAAAGTCATGTCAAATAATTACGACAAATACCCAAACATCGCCTTACATTCTATCAAACTTTCGATAATACATCAAACCACGTACTAAATGACATATTGTTCAAAAATCAATCTATATAATGTAATCAAAACCAAACTACAAAATAAAACATTTTATAGCAGAACACACACAACATTCATTTAGGCACACCCACATCCCTATATTCCGCCATGCCTCCAATTCCAACAATCTCTTAAATAAAACACTTCACCGTTAAAACTCACTGGAGCTACTGATCCGGATCGAACGGACGACCTTCTCATTACGAGTGAGATGCTCTACCTGCTGAGCTACAGTAGCACATCAACTTGAAAAAAACGGTTCTATTGTAATATAATAGGCTGCGATTTGCAACTCTGTGGTTTCTAAGGTAGAAGATTTGAAAAAAATATCCTTTAAAAACTCGCTTTACATATCGTCTATCATTTTTATTGTCTCTTTGTTAGTGGTTTGTTCGTTTGTGTTCTCAGAACAAAATAGGCGTCAATATGTTGATTCCACAAATTTTATGGGTAAAAAATTTACTCAGATCGTTTATGGAAAAAGTAAAGAATGCGAAAGTGTCATAAATTTGGTTAAAAATGAGTCTTTTAAAATTGAAAGAATAATTTCTTCTAATTTTTATAACTCAGATATCGATAGAATAAATAAATCACGCGGAAAATGGGTTAAAGTTGAAGATATCACTATTGAAACTATTCAAAAATTGATAGAAATTTCCTATAATACTGACGGAATCTTTAATTTTGTTCATCTGAATGAACAGAAAGGTGATTTAAGTGCTCCGATGATTAGAAGAATAAAAAACCTGAAGTTTGATATGCTAGAAATTGACGAGCAATCTAAAAAAATCAGGGTTACAAGTGACAACATAACAATTTCATTGGACGATGCAATCGACGGATTGGTTTGTAACAAGGCGATCGAAATTTATAAAAATCATAGGATTAAAAAAGCAAAAATTCAAATAGGAAATATCTCGGCGTATATGAATGATAATAATAACGAAATTAAGAACGGATTCATGTGCACTTCCTTGCTTAATGACAAGGAAGAAAATAGTACTAAAGATGGTTCGGAATATAAAATTTATCACAGAAACGACGCCATTGTGGCAGACATATTGTCCAAGATTTATACAATATCCGATAGCGAAAAATTTAAAAAAGTATTGAACTTCTTTACCTGATAAGTATATATTCATCGTTAATTCAAAGATGGACGCTTAAAATTCATTTCCTCTTTGTGGCGTATTTCAAAAATATTCTCGATCTAATCCCTTGTATACTTTTTTCTTATTCTTCAAAATTGATTACCAGGGTCTAAATTTTAAAGGGTTATAAACTTTTGTAAATGTCAATTTAGCTATCTTTTAAAAGATACTCCAAAAATATTCTTGACTCAAATCCTCCTCGTGATTTTTTCTTACTTTCTCGTATTTTTTCTATTTTTTCAAAAGAAACTCCAAAAAAATTTGAAATAGAGTGGATTACCTCTAACACATCTGCTAGCTCTTCTTTTTTCGATTCCAAATCTTTAGCTGAAATCACTTCATTACATTCTTCAATTAATTTGTTTTCAAGAGCATTTTTATATTCATCGTCATTTAAGAATTTTATTTTAGCATTGCCTCCATTCGCAGAAATCATCTCCGGTATTTTGTCTCTAACTAATTTGTTAATTTTTTCTATCATAGCAATTCCAAATTTAATTATTTCTTTACCTTGGTCTTGAGAAAATCCTAGATTACAAATTCTTAATTACTTCAATTTTAACAAATATCATTTCTAATATTCCATATCTGAGAAATTTATTAAATTTATTATTATAATTAATCTCAAATTCACTTAACTTTCAAAAAACTCAAATCTCAAATTTTCGATTTTAATAAAAATTATTCTTGGCTAATTTATTAATTCTCACATCATACCAATTCGGACTTACTTTATTTTTATCTCATACAATGATTCTAATTTCGAAAGGATTTTAGATTCCAAGTGTTCAACCTCTTCAATTTTGAGAGTTCTTTCAGAAAGCCAAAAACAAATCTCAAAGAGTATTGCTTGATGTGCGGAATCAATCCCATCTTTGTAAACATCCTTGACTTTTACACTATAGACTTCTTTGCCACACCCAAATATCAAATTTTTTATGTTTTTTACTGAAATGCTCTTATTACACACTAGATTATACATTCTAATAACAGATGGAAATTTAGACTCAAACTTCTGGAGTTTATTTTTTTCTTCTATCTCATCAACATTTATTTCGCAATAAAAAATGTTACTTTTAACTAACTTCAAATTTGGCAATAGCTTTAAAAACTTACCCTTTACTACTTTTCCAATAAAACCAATGCACTTACCCTCGTTCATAATTTTATATGAGTTTTCAAGATAACCACAATCGAATTTTTCAAAATCATACTCCATGTTGAAATTTGAAAAAATGTTTCTCAAATACGATGTCATATCATAAAAATCAAACTTTACATTCTTTCCAACTCCAAACCCTGAATCGATTCTATCACCAGAGATTATAAAAGAAGCTAAATTTTCCTCACTCGATAATGTTTCAGATAAATCATTTCTCTTATATGCTTTTCCTATCTCATAAAGTGAAAGATTACAATTTCCAATTGAGTAATTATATGAAAGAGAGTACAAAAGAGAATAAAGTAAATTTGTTCGCATAAGATCATATAGATTCGAAAGTGGATTTTGTAAAAATATACAATCTTCACTGTTTAAATTCATGATTTTACACACTTCCCCTGGAATGAATGCGTAATTGATTACCTCATTGAATCCGAAACCATTTAGAGTATTCCGGATAACATCGAACCTTTCGTAAATATGGTTTGGTCTGTAATTAGCTACGACGTTCATATTCGACGGAGCAATGTTATCGTATCCTATACTACGTGCTACCTCTTCAATAAGATCTACTTCTCTTTCAACATCTAGTCTAAAACTCGGAATTTTTACAGATAACAAATCATCTTTTTTCTTTTCACACTTAAAACGATATTTTTCCAAACAATTTGAAATCGTATCTATATTCAAATTTGTCCCCAACAGCAAATTAACTCTATCGATTCTTAGGTCAATGATTTTTTCTTTTATCTTCTGAGATGAATATTCAAAGTGATAAGTAACTCTTCCACCACAAATTTTCAGAATTCTTTCAGCAAATATTTTATTTATAGTGAAAGAGCTCATAGGATCAACACCACGTTCAAATCTAAACGAAGCTAGTGATGAAATTTTCAATCTTCTGGAAGCAATACGGACTGGAACTTTAGAAAATACCGCCGATTCTATAACTATACTCTTAGATTTTTCATCAACTTCCGAATTGGATGAGCCAATTATTCCCGCAACACACAAAGGTTTATGAGCATCACAGACTAAAATATCACCTTGTTTCAAATCAACTGATGTTCCTGCTAAGGTAGTAAATTTCTGATTTTTTTTATTTTCGCAGACGCAAAGACAATCACCATGAATTTTATCAAAATCGTAAGCATGTGTAGGTTGTCCCATCTCTATTGCAATATAGTTTGAAATATCTACAACCGCATTAATCGAATTAATACCAAAAAATTCTAATCTTTTCTTTATATAATTTGGTGTTTTTACACTGTTATCGACTCCATCAATTTTTATGATACAAAAATAGTCGCACACACTCTCATCAACACGTACCTCTACTTTTTTGCTTACATCAACACTTTCAAACTCCAATTCTGACTTAAAATCTTCAAATTTGATATCCATAAATGAGGCGACTTCACGAGCAACTCCATAGTGTGAAAGCATATCGGACCGATTTGCTTTTACCTCGATGGTTATCAAGTAATCGTCATCAATTTGATCTATGCTTTTAACTTCAAATCCCTGTATGTTAAAAGCAGACATCATGTCATCCAATGAAATCTTAGTTTTCAAAATCTCACAAAGCCAATTCAAAGAAACTGCAAACATATTCTCTCCTTAAAGTTGATTCCAAATCGAGATATCGTTTTCGTAGAATTTTTTAATCTCACTCATTCCGAAATATATCATAGCTAAACGATTAAGTCCTAAACCAAACGCAAAGCCGGTGTATTTTTCAGAATCTACATTAACATCTTCCAAAACCTTTGGATGAACCATACCAGAACCGAGAACGGTTATCCATCCAGCTTGAGAGCATAAACGACATCCCTTTTTATTGCATTTAGGACACGACATATCTATAGCGGCACTCGGTTCAGTGTACGGATAGTAGGTAGGTCTGAATCGAACATCGGTGCTATTACCGAAAGTCTCTTTTAGTAAAGAAATCAAAACATACTTAAGATGTGCAAACGATACTCCCTCGCCAACTACTAAACCTTCTACCTGATAGAACATCGGGGTATGTTGAGCATCGATATCATCTACTCTGTAAACGGTACCGGGCGAAATTATACTTAAGGGAAGCTCCATTGTTTCAAGAGATCTTATTTGTACAGAGGAAGTGTGTGATCTAAGCAAAACCTTAGGGGACATAACATAAAATGTATCTTGCATATCACGCGCAGGATGAAACGCGGGCATATTGAGTTTTTCAAAATTGTATCTATCAAGTTCAATCTCCGGTCCTTGAACTATAGAAAATCCCAAATTGATAAAGAACTTCTCCATTTTTTTATAAAGCTTTATGAGAGGATGCGAGTTACCAATTTTGATAGAAGGGTTAAATATGTAAGGGTCATATTCATTAGAAGCATTATCATCCTTAAATTTAGATTTCTTATTTTCTATCAATCTTTCAATTTCACTTCTAAAATCGTTTATTAGTTTACCAAAATTTTTCTTCTCGTTTTCTGAAGATATTCCTTTAAGTTCAGAGTAAAGAGATTTTGTATACTTCCTAAACTGAGAATTCAACTTATTAATATCTGACTCAGTTTTTATGGATTCTAAATCAGATATGATTTGCTTTTTCATTGATTCTAGGTCATTGATTTCCATAAAGTGTTCCTTTCAAAAATGTTTTTTCCCATTCAACATCAAGGTCATCTCTTCCAACTTGCCCGTACGACAGAGGAAGCTTAAATAGAGTGGTTCAAATTAAACTGATCGACGATTGTACCAGATTTTAAATCGAAATACTCGCTTACGATATCGGTTATTTTTGAATTACTTTATCCATATTTTTGCATATTCCACATTATTTATATGACCTCATTTTTTATTGAATCTAACTCATTAATTTCCATAAAGTTTTTCCTTTAAAAATGTTTTTTCCCATTCAACATCAAGGTCATCTCTTCCAACTTGTCCGTACGAAGATAGAGGTGCAAATATAGGAGAGTTCAAATTAAATCGACCGATAATCGCACCAGGTCTTAGATCAAAATGCTTTTTTACGATATCTTCAATCTGCGCATCACTCATCTTCGACGTTCCAAAAGTCTCAACCTTTAAAGAGACAGGTTCATTTTTGCCTATAACATACGCAAGTTGAACTTCACATTTCGAAGATAACCCAGATGAAACTATGTTCTTAGCAATATACCGTGCCATGTAATTTCCAGATCTATCTACCTTTGTGCCGTCCTTACCAGAAAGTGCTCCACCACCTACTCGCGCAGAACCACCGTAAAGATCGACAAGAATTTTACGTCCTGTCAATCCACAATCAGCAGAAGGCCCACCTATCGTAAACCTACCTGTAGGATTTATAAATATCTTGGTATCCTTATCCATCAAATCATCTAGAACATAATTTATGACATATTCCCTTATATCACTTTTTATTTTTTCTCGACTAACATCACTGCTGTGTTGAGCAGATACTACAACAGAATCTATTCTTATTGGTTTATCTCCTTCATACTCAACCGCGACCTGAGTTTTTCCATCTGGCAAGAGATAACTTAAAATCCCAGATTTTCTAACATACGCTAACATTTTTGATAATCTATGTGCGAGAAAAATTGGAAGAGGCATCAAATTTTCAGTTTCGTTACATGCAAAACCAAACATTATTCCTTGATCTCCTGCACCAATATCTACTAATGAATCCGCATTTACTCCCATGGAAATATCTTTTGATTGCTCATTTATGGAAAGAATTATGCCGCATGAATTCCCATCGAATCCACATCTTGAATCGTTATACCCTAAATCAACTATCGCTTTGCGTACCACCTTTTCGATATCTACATAGCAACTTGACGATATTTCTCCCATGACGTGAATCAATCCCTTCGACGCCGTTACTTCGCACGCAACACGCGCATTTGGATCTTTTCTAAGGAACTCATCCAAAATTTCATCCGATATCCTGTCACATATTTTATCCGGATGTCCTTCGGTGACAGATTCGGAGGTTATAAAACTGTGTCTATTCAAGAACATCTCCCAAAATTATTTTCTAACATTCTATCTAATAAAATTTGAAAAATCAAATTATTGACTTTTACATCCAATTGATGACAAAATTCACTATCATTTTCTAGAAAAGGAGACTTATGGGCAAGTTGTATTTTTATTATGGAACAATGAATGCTGGAAAGACCTCTATGGCGATAAATAAGGCTTATGAATTTTCAACACACGTCAAAACTTATGTTTATTCTCCAATAAAGGGACAGAATAAGCTAGAAAGTAGGAATGGTTCTGAGGCTACAGTAAACCTCTCTGGCGATGATTGGATAGATAAAATAAAAGACGACTCGATAGTTGTAATTGATGAGGCACAATTTTTGACTAAAGAGGAGGTTATTAAGTTAGAGGATTTATGTAGCCTAAACGATATATCAGTATTTTGTTTTGGTTTGAGAACTGATTATACGCAAAAGTTATTTGAAGGTTCCAAAGCGCTTTTCGAGTATGCTGATTCTATAAGAGAAATCCCCTCAATGTGCAATTGCTGTAAATCGAAAGCAAAGTATAATTTTAGAATTACAAATGAAAAAAATCAGATTGTTTTTGAAAAAGATAAATATGTCTCTTTATGCAAAAAACACAAAATGGAGTACGAGAAGAAAAAATAGTGACACTGCTAAAAATGAATAGATTGTAAAACTATCACCCGAAAAATGAAGAAATAAAGTCTGTTAATTACTTTATTTCTGTTGTTTTTTTACCATTGTACTCGAATTATTTTGCTTCATCTATCTATCTTTAGCAATGCCAAAATAGCTTTACTTTTTGCATATGTTTCATTTGATTAGATTATTTTTTCAATAATTTGACTCAATAATAATTTTGATCTATAATGTTACCAATAGATTATCTTTTTGAGTTGAGGTGTGCCTATGAGTGAAAAAAGATTGGTTAGTGCAATGCTTTCTGCATTATCGGCGTTGTCATCATGTTGTGCTAATACTTATAAAATGGAAAGACAAGCTAGAAGTTATTCGGTAGGCGTAGACAATTCTAATCGTAGGTCTTATTCTCACAAGATTGGAAACATGAAGAATAGAACACAGGCTGGGAATACGATGAGAAATAAAAAGAAAAATAAAAACAGAATGTCTACAAACTTCAGTAGTACTAATAACAAAATAAAGGATAATATTAATTCACCAATTGCCAAAAGAAGTAAAAGCTTAAAAGATATGTCAACTAAAGAACGTTTAAAAAAAGTTGCTAAAGGGGAGGCAATCTTGTTTTCAGTAATGGGGGGTGCCTATGTACCGTTTGAAGAATGGGTTCAGTGGCCATTAAACAGATGGTCACTAATCAGAAAATTTAAAAAGAATTTTGGTGATGATAATGTAAAAAAAAGCGATACGATGGAAATTCAAGATGGTTTTGGATGGTGTTGGCTAGATTGTAAGCACGGTCTTCTTAATTGGTGGAGGAAGAATGTATATAGTGACATAGCGAAGCTATCACAAAAAGAGTTGTATAAAAAAATATTTAAAAAAAATGCCTGGCCTCTTAGGTTCTTCAGAAGACAGGGTGGCAATGTTTCTTCAAGATGCAATGAAAAATTTGTTGGAATAATGAATAGTATCGATAGTAGGATAAAGTTCAAATCAGGATTTGTTGATTATGATAAAGAACTTAGCTTAGATGACAAAATTATTGGTTTCAAAGCATTCATTTTGGACTTCTATGAACAAATTGGTGAAAAGCCGTTTTATATTAAGGACAGTTTTAGTTGGTCCACTGGCTGTGGGCACGATGTGAATATTACTCAGATTTATGAGCTATCGAATAAAAAATACATAAGCATAGATGAACCCACGACAGGTATGCAAATCCAAGTGCCTTTAGATGATTTTGTAAGAGCATATTGGAAAGGTAAGGGTGCAAAAAAAGAAGTAGATAAATTTGCGTTTGGGGGATTTGTTGATGTTAACTTCAAGTGTAAACTTCCAGATTGTTTTGAAATTAAAATTTTTCGTAAAGACACAACGCTTGCCATGAACACGCTTGAGGTGATCGGAATGGAAGATTGTAATGACGGGACCTTCAGATACAGAAGTAAAACGCAATCATCTAAGAGCATTAAATGAAAATTAAAGAAATTATTCCAATTATTGCGATTCATAATTTTAATTTTTAGAAAAGTGTTCCGTTAACAGGTGAAAATTCGGAATTTAACTACTTCAGAATCTGAAGGGTAAAATCAACCGGGGCTTTCGTCTTAGAGTCTTTTCAACACCTTTCACAATGTTCATACATTTTATGATATTATTAGATTCGACAATACCTTGGAAAGATTAAGATATAAAAATGGCTGGGCTGGCTGGATTCGAACCAGCGAATGACGGGGTCAGAGCCCGTTGCCTTACCGCTTGGCGACAACCCATTGTAGAACATCGCTAAATTAAAAAAAATCATGGTAAACAAACACTTCAGAAACGAAAAAAACACTTATATTTGAAACAGCAGAACCAACATTCATTTCCTGGCACCCAAATAGCAAAGTTATAATTTTCAACTCTTTTAGCAATACCCGCTATGGGGTGGATAACCGGATTCGAACCGGCGACCTCCAGAGCCACAATCTGGCGCTCTAACCAACTGAGCTACATCCACCACGTGGCACGCTGGGAGGGATTCGAACCCCCGACCTACTGCTTAGAAGGCAGTTGCTCTATCCTGCTGAGCTACCAACGCATCCAGTAAATTCATACTAGAATATTCACTTTAAAATGTCAACCGCCAAAAGGTTGTTATATTTTCAAGATTGATCAAAAATTGCAAATACATTATCTAAAAAAATACATGCTCATTCAGATATTTTTTAAATTAAAATGTTTTTTAGTTAGATTAAAGAATATAAAATCTAATTCGCATATTTTACTTTGTCTTTTTTATTGTTGATAATTTTTTTATTTTAATTACAAAAAGGCCGCAAAAAAGTACATAGTTTTTTTGGGCAATGCTAAAAGTGAATAGAAATCGTGAAACTATCACCCGGAAAATGGAAGAATAAAGTCTACTGATTACTTTATTTATTTTTTTTTAACTGGTGCACTCGAATTATTCTGCTTTATCTATCTATTTTTAGCAATGCCTTTTTTGAGCTATAATTCAAAAAAGCAAAAATATAACTCATAAGTTACATTGTTCCTTATTTTTTCAAAACAGTTTTATATTGCGCAGTATCTATTCAAATTTACCAGCATATGTTTGAAAATAATCTTGACAAAAATATTAACTTGAAATATAATGAGAGCAGTTTGAGATTTGTCGATCGGGGGTGTTGAGTTGTGTCGGATTTGGTTTTAGATAATGATAATCAAATCATTGTTAACGATGAGGTGTCTTCAGCGGCTGATTCTCCAGTCTCTGATGGAAATATCTTCAAAGTTGACTCTGATTATCGTGAGACTCCTAAGGATAATTTTTCTAGGATCTTTGGGGCATATAAAAGACAGTATGCTGGAGTTGTGAAGGAATACAAGAGTAAGCAGGAGTATTATTCTCGTTCTGCAAAAAGAAAAATGAAAGACGAAAATTCGAGAAAGAGAAATGCAAAAAGGGCTAGAAATTCCGATTCGAGAGGCCGCAGATATTTTTAAGGAATTTGGTGATTTTAGTGGCAGATAATTACAATAATTTTGAACCTTCGGGGGATACTACAAGATCTTTTTCGCTTTCTGGCAAGCGTGAGAATGCCGTATTTGAATGCCTTTTGGACGTCTGTGTTGCTCTTTCTGAAAAGGGTTATGATCCGGTCAACCAAATAGTGGGGTATGTTATGTCTGGGGATCCAGTTTATATTACATCACATCGTTCGGCTAGGGCTAGGATTTCAATGTTTAGCAGGGAGGAGTTATTGACTTCGCTGGTCAAGTATTTCTTAGATAATAGGTAGTTTTTGTTTTTATCTGCTTGCCTTGTTTGTAGGTCTTATCGCCTCGGCGGTGCATTTGTGGGAGAAAATAAACAGTGATATTTCGGCACGTGCTTAGTTTCTGTGGTTTTTTCTCCTGTTTATTTTTTGATCATTTTTATTCTTGTTGTTTTTTTACTAGTTTATTCAAACCATTTTGATTCATCTATCTATTTTTAGCAATACCATGCCCCGTTTTGGTTGACTCTTTTATATTCCATTTGTAGAATAATAGAGTGCGGGGGTGTTTTGGTTTCGACGGGATTTGGAATATTAAGTAAGCGAGCAGTGAAGCTAGATCACTTTAAAATTAGCAATTAAATTTAAACGCAAATGATATTAGCTATGGTGATAATCCTGATAGAAAACTCGAAAAGGACAATGTTTTATTTGTGAATTTCGGAAATTCAGTTAGGGAAATCGCTGCTTAAGAAAGTAGTCTGACAAAATTCAGGCGCATCTGTTTGGAAACTATCGCGATTTCAAATTAGATGATAAAATAGCGATCAACTGTCTATTATTTCCCTGATATTAGGCAAGATTTAAGGGATAGTTTGAGCTTGAACTTTCTTTCAGTTTCATCTCAAACGAATTTGAATTGAAAGATACGCTCGTAGAAAGCTTTTTTGAACGAATTTCGGACAGGGGTTCAATTCCCCTCACCTCCACCACGAAGGACATATTCCTGGCAGTTCATATTGTTGGGGCAATGCTGGAGAAGACACTTATTTTGCAAATCTTTACAGTGACGCTTTTCCTCAATATGGAAGAGGTCGCCCCATGGGTGCTCAGAGCAGGAAACGAAGTATGTTTACGTTCAAATTATATTGGCGGTGGCAATGCTCACAATAACTTACAGCCATATATTACTTGTTACATGTGGAAAAGAACAGCTTAAAGTAATTTTAAGAATCTAATTTAGGACGAATTGAATATTTCGTCTTTATTTTTTTATTTTTTTGAGGGATCTGTGACAAATAAACAATTTGAATCAGAAAAAGAATATGAATCGCGTTTATGTATAATTAAATCTATGCTAAAATCTGAACTTATAACAGAAGACGAATATGATAAAATTGACAAAATATTAATCAAAAAATATTCTCCGATATTCGGGGAGTTATATCGCTAAAATGCTTGATATACAATGGTTTTAGAGCTAATATTCCTATGCTTCAAAAATAAGCAGGAGGAAAAATGTCAAGAGAAATTTTAAAATTAAAAATTCATAAACAAAAATTACCTGTCAAAAAAAAGTTGCAGTTTACGCGAGGGTTTCAAGCGAAAAAGAGTCTATGATTCATTCTTTGTCTGCACAAATAAGTTATTACAGCAAGTTAATACAAGATAATCCTGATTGGCAATATGCCGGAGTTTATGCAGATGAAGCCAAAACTGGTACAAAACATGAAAGGCCTGAATTTAAAAGACTTTTAAACGATTGTAATCTTGGGAAAATTGACATGATAATCACTAAATCAATTTCCAGATTTGCAAGAAATACTTTAACAATTCTTGAAACTGTCAGAAAATTTAAAACTTCAGGAATAGATATATACTTCGAAAAAGAGAATATTCACAGTTTATCAGACGATGGAGAGTTAATGTTAACTCTCCTTTCTTCTTTTGCTCAAGAGGAAAGTTTATCAGTTAGTGAAAACTGCAAATGGCGAATTAGGGATAAATTCAAACAAGGAATCCCTACAAATTTTAACATGTTTGGCTATAAACTTGAAAATCAAAAAAATAAAATAATAAAAAAAAAGCTGAAATAGTTAAAATGATTTTTGATGATTATTTAAAAGGCATGGGAATTAATGCCATAACTAGAAAACTTCGTGATAAAAATATTCCGACAAAGTTTGGCAAAACTTGGCACGAAAGTGTTGTGAGAAATATTCTCGTAAATGAAAAATATACCGGAAATTTACTTTTACAAAAATCTTTTATTTGGGATCATATAACCAAGAAAAAAATTAAAAATAATGGCGAACTTCCTATGTATTATGTTAATAATAATCATGAAGCTATTATTGATATTGATACTTTTAATAAAGTTCAAGAAGAAATTAAACAAAAATCGATTAAATATAAAAATCATAAAAGTTCAAAGATATATTCTTTTACGAAGAAAATCAAATGTGAATTGTGCGGTAAAAATTACCAAAGAAAAATCTATGCAAAAGGAACTAAATATGAAAAAATTATATGGATATGTTCGAGTTTTAATAATTATGGAAAAAAATATTGCCAGTCAAGTAGAATCCTTGAAGAAATAATAAAAAAATTAAGTGCTGAAGTTCTTAAAATATCAAAATTTGATAAAAAATATTCAAAGAAAAAATAAAACAGATAACTGTTCCCGAAAAAGGCAAGATGAGATTTTTGTTTAATGATGGCGAAAGAATCGAAAAAACCTGGGAGTATCCATCGAGAAAAGAATCTTGGACTGAAGAAATGAAAAAGCTTGCTAAAAATAAGTGTTCTCTTCGGCGTCGCCGAAAAGATTATTCTTTCAATTTTTCTAATCAGGAGAAAATCAAATGAATGTAGCCCGTAGAGTGACGATAATTCCAGCAACCGTTAATTTGTTTACAAATAATTTAAAGATTTCAAAAAATAAGAAAAAAGTTGCAGCTTATGCCAGAGTTTCAACGGATAACGAAGAACAAATTTCGAGTTACGAAGCGCAAGTCGATTCAGAGGGTGAACGAAAAGAATTTTTGGAATTTTTAAGGGATTTATTGAAAGATAAACCATATGTGGAACTTGCATACATGACGGGAGTTTTGCCGATAGCAAAATATTCTGCAGGTTCGGCGCTTAATATGTTTGATGAGTATAATTTTTTGAATGATAGCAATTATGACAAATATTTTGGTTTTACCAATGAAGAAGTAAAAAATTTATGCTCAAAGCAGGAAAAAATTTCAATGAATGAACTCAAAGAATGGTACGATGGATATAAAACTCAAGGAGGGCACGAGATTTATAATCCAAGATCGGTAGTATATGCATTAAAACGAGGTATATGCCAAAGCTATTGGACAAATACCGGGCCGATGGATGAAATTATATATTATGTAAATAGTGATATTGATTCTGTTAAAAATGACATAGTACAAATGACGTCCGGAATTCCGCTCGATATAAAATTAAAAGGCTATGGGGCAGAACGAAAAGAACTAAATACAAAAAATCAGATATTTTCTGCCATGGCAGTTTATGGTTTTTTTAGTTATCATAACGAAACTCTGGAAATTCCAAACAAAGAATTAAGAATAAAATTCGATGATGCTTTAGAAGACAAATCAATGGGAGCAGTTTCTGAATTGGTTTTAAAATCCAACCAAATGCTCAAAGCAACTATAAAAAAAGATACTGCAACTATGGAAAAATTAATTCAAGAAGCTCATGATATTAATATTCCAATTATCAAATATAACGATGAAAATTCTTTGGCATGTGTTATAACGCTTGTGTATTTAAGTGCGAGAAGTAAATACAAAATTGTCAGAGAAATGGAAGCAGGAGCCGGAAGAGCGGATTTTATTTTTTATCCGAATGACAAATCAAAACCTGCATTTATACTCGAACTTAAAAAAAATTCCAGTCCTGAAGAAGCTTTAAAACAAATTAAAGAAAAAAGATATGCTGATTCTCTAAAAGATTACACAGGACAAAAACTCGCTATCGGCATTTCTTATGATTCAAAACTTAAAAATCATAAAATTAAAATCGAAGATATAAATTAATAAAAAAATTTCAAATATCTCTTCTGCATCGTCGTTTAAATGATTAAAAACTAAAATTTTGGTAAAAAATAAAAATTTAATTTAATAAAAATAATAATTATTTTTTAAATTTTAAAAATATTATCAGAAGAATTTTTGGCAAAATTTGTGTCGTGAGTGACTATTATTATTGTTCGGTTTTGATTAATTAAATCACAAATTATTTTAAAAAATTCTTGTATTAATTCTTGATCAAGCGCAGAAGTCGGTTCATCGAAAATTAAAATTTTGGGTTCTAGCATTAAGGCTCTTGCGATTGCTACTCTTTGCTTTTGGCCTCCCGATAAGTTTTTTGGGAATTCGTTTTCTTTGCCGTTTAATTTAAATTTATTAATTAAATTTTGGGCTTTTTTCGATGAATTTAATACTATTTTCAAGTTCTGTAAAACAGTTAAATTTGGAAATAAATTTAAATTCTGAAAAACGAATCCGATATTTTTAATAAGATTATCTTTATTTTTGTTATTTAAAATTTCGCCACAAATTTTAATCGTGCCGTTATTAATATTTTCAAGCCCTGCAAGGCATCTCAAAAGAGTTGTTTTGCCCCTGCCGGAGGGTCCTAAAATCGAAGTAATTTCGCGTTCTTTTGCCTTAAAATTCAGGTTTTCAAAAATAATATTATTGCCAAATTTTTTAGTAATGCCAATAGTTTCAATTGCGTACATGATTTCTCCTTAATATTTATATTTAATATTTTTTAAAATTAAAATTTATTTATTAAAATTTAAATTTTGTTTCTAATTTTTTGAAAATAAATACGATTATTGAGCAAATTATCAAATAAATTCCAAAAGCTGCGATATATGGCATTATATTTGCTGTCGAGTTTACGATATTTTTTGTGTTCGAAAGTAATTCTTGAACGCCGATTGCGAAAATTAACGACGTATCTTTTATTAAAGTTACAGATTCGTTGCATATCGACGGCATGCAGATTTTCATGGCTTGAGGGAGCAGAATTTTGAAAAATAATTTAAATTTTCCTATCCCTAAAAGCTTTGAGGCTTCGTATTGACCTTTGTCGATAGATAAAAATCCGCCACGGAAAATTTCTGCGAAATATGCTGAATAATTTAGCATAAAAGTCAAAATTCCTGCTAAAAATCTGCTTTTTATTGCTAAAAATTCACCTACAAATGGCAAATATGGAATTCCGTAAAAAATAAAAAGCAACTGCAAAAGCAGTGGAGTACCGCGCATGAGATTTATAAAATATTTGATTATTATTCCGAATTTTAATTTTTGCAAACAAAATAAAAGTAATCCCAGAGGCATAGAAAGCACTAAAACTATGATAAATAAAAGCAAAGTTTGCTTTAATCCGTCAAATATTGGAGTTAAAAAATTAAGATTTTTTTTGCTTGAATTTTTACTCGAATTTTCATTTTGCCGGTAAAAAATATCTTGCCCGAACCATTTTTCAGAAATTTCGGAAGCTTTTCCTGATTTATAAATTTCATCGAGTTTTGATTCGATAAATTCTTTGAGTTTATAATTTTCTTTTTTAACAGCTACGACATAAAATTCTGAAGATAATTCTTGATTTAAAATTTTAAATTTATTTTCTCCTAATTTGTTCAAATAATATTTTGCAACGACTTCGTCGACAACTGTGGCGTCAGATTTTCCGGTTTCGACTTCGTTTAAGCAACTTATCATATTTTCAAGTTCAACAGTTTGTTTGATTTCTCCAGAAATTTCGTGTTCAGCGAGTGCATCGGCTCCGGTTGAGCCTTTTTGAACGCAAATTATTTTATTTTTAAGATTTTCAAGCGAGTTAATTTCAGAATCTTTGCGAACCAAAATAACTTGCCTGTTTTTAAGATACGGATTAGTCAAAAGCATTGATTCTTTTCTATCGGGAGTTTCCGAAAGACCGTTCCAGATAACATCGATTTTTTTACTATTAAGTTCAAACTCTTTTGAATCCCAATCAATAGGCTGAAAAATAATTTTTTCATAGTCGTTTTTGAAAATTTCGTTTGCGAGATCGATATCAAATCCGATGATCTCGCCGTTTTCAGACTTAAATCCCATCGGTGGAACGTTTATATCAAGGCCAATTACGATTTTATTTTTTTTATTTTTAGCACAAGCATTCAAAAAACTAAAATTTGACAAAAAATTTAAAATTATTAGAAAAATAATCAAAAATTTAAAATTTATTTTCATAAAATATCTCCTTAAATTAAAATAATAAAATTAAAATAACAAAAAACACTACTTTAATTCGAAAACTCAGTAGTGTTTTTATTTATTCTTGTATTTATTTAAATTATTTAATTTAAAGAAAACAAAAAATCACCAGCATGAATTCCCGAATACTTGGGATTACATCCATGTTGGCAAATTTTTAATTACCGCAAGAGATGCAATCCCCATCCATGATGTTGATTATGATTTTGAATTTTAATACTGACAAAAAAACACGAATTTATCATGATGAGGCACCTCCTAAAATATAATACGCTTTTATTATACAAGATAAAAAAAGTAATGTCAATAAAAACATGTCATTTTTTCATATAAAGAAGAAAAAAATTTGGACGTTAATTGCAAAAATATATTTGTATCAAAGTTTGAGTGACTAGACAATTTAATCTAGTGACCCTTAGGGTGAAAAAAATCAAGGGGGTATTTTGTTGTCGCAAGCGTTATATACAAAGAATTAAAATTTTTTCTTCTAATAAAAAAACTATGTTTGTAAGTGTATTCTCCAACCAGGTATTGGCAAAATTCGATGTTAATTGCTGATGCGAAAGAGGAAAGTTAAAAATTCAAAGAGAAAACGAGCTTAAACAATAAAAATTGGCAAAAATTGCAAAACTCAATTCTCTTTCTCTTATTAGTAAAAGATACGAAAATGTAAATTTTGAAAACACTTGAACTAGATACAACTCTAGTTTTGATAAGGCTTTTGAGCGGTGCAGGAGATATTGCCAAAATTACTTTTAATATTAGATCGCTTTTTTCATATATTCTTATTTGGGATTGCTAAAAGTGAGTAGAAATTACGATTTATTACCGTAAAACATTAAGAGCTAAAATTGTTAGTTATTTTGTTTTAAATAGCTTTTCGATCTATACTTAAGTTGTTTTCAGTATAATCTATTCAATTTTAGCAATGCTCTTGTTTTTATTTTCTTTTTCTGACTTTACTGTACTTTAAAATACCAAGTCAACAAAGAGACTGCTTCCACAATACTGCCAGAAATAATTTCTATCAATTCTTAGTAAGCCCAAGAAAATATTATCAAATTTGATATTTTTTTGTAAATGAGTTGATAATTTTAATTTGATTTAAAATTGAAGATTTTTTAGGACTACCATAACTTGTGCGATTTTTTACACAATTCTCAAAATTTATTGTATCAAAAATGTCTTCTTCAAATAAATCACTGGATTTTTTATAATCTTGTAAATCTAATTCTTCTAACGTTTTATTTTTTGATATGCATAAATTAACTATACTTCCTGTCACTTTATAAGCGTCTCGAAAAGGTATTTCTTTTTTTGCAAGATAATCTGCACAATCAGTAGCGTTCACAAATCCTTCTTTAAGAAATTTTTCCATATTTTCAGGGTTTATTTTCATTGTTTTTATCATACGTTCAAAAATAATCAAACAGTCTTTGACTGTGTCAATAGATTCAAAAATTTGTTCTTTATCTTCTTGCATGTCGCGATTATATGACAAGGGTAATCCTTTCATAATAGTTAACATTGCAAAAAGATTCCCATAAACTTTGCCAGTTTTTCCGCGAATAAGTTCAGCCATGTCTGGATTCTTTTTTTGAGGCATAATAGATGATCCTGTACAATATGAATCAGAAAGAGATATAAATTTAAATTCCCACGAAGACCATAATATAATTTCTTCTGAAAATCTAGATAAATGCATCATAACAATTGAAATAGATGATAGCAATTCCAATGCGAAATCACGATCAGATACAGAGTCAATGCTATTATCAGTAGGTTTGGAAAATCCAAGTTCGTCAGACACAAAAAACCTATCAATTGGATAAGAAGTTCCTGTACAAGCACATGCTCCTAATGGACATTCATTCATGTTTTCTAAGCAATTTTTCAAGCGAGTCAAATCTCTTTTAAACATAAAAGCATACGCTAAAATATGATGAGAAAATGAAGAGGGCTGTGCTCTTTGTAAGTGCGTATATGAAGGCATAAGTACATTTATATTTTTTTTAGCAATATTAGATATAGTTCCAATCAAAGAGCAAACAAGATTTGAAATTTCTCTTATTTGTTTTTTGATATAAAGTTTCAAATCAACTGCAACTTGGTCGTTACGTGAGCGCGCAGTGTGAATGCGCTTACCCACGTTTCCAAGGCGTTTTGTGAGAGTTTCTTCTATAAAAGTATGAATATCTTCACATAATAAATCTAATTTCAGTTTCCCCGACTCTATATCAGATAGAATTTTTTTTAGTTCATCAATAATTTCTTCTGAATTTTTTATAATCTTTTGTTTTCCAAGCATTTTGACATGAGCAATGCTACATTCTATATCTTCTCTGTACAGTCTTTTGTCAATACCAAAAGATTGACTAAATTTCATTACATCGTCATCTATATCTTCTAAGTGTCCTTCCCAGAGGCTCATATATTACCCTCCAACATTTTTGCACGAACTTCATTTGATAAAGCAAATAAATTTATAAATCCTTCAGCTTGCTTTTGGTCATATTTACTTTCTCCAAACGAAGCTAACTCTTGACTATAAAGACTAAATTTACTCCAAACTCCGGCGTTAATTATATTTCCTTTATATAATTTAATCTTAACTGTTCCTGTTACGAATTCTTGAGTTCTTTCAAAAAATGCAGAAAGAGCCTCTCTTGCAGGACAAAACCATTGACCATTATAAACTAATTCTCCGAATTTTATTGACAAATAATTTTTTAAGTGAGAAGTTTCTTTGTCTAAAGTTAATGTTTCTAATGTTTTGTGTGCATGAACTAATATGGTTCCTCCCGGAGTTTCATAAAGACCTCGAGATTTCATTCCTACAAGTCTGTTTTCTACTACATCAAATAATCCAACTCCATGTTTTCCTCCTATTTTATTTAACTTGAAAATTATATCTTTTACAGATAATTTTTCTCCATTAACAGAAACTGGAATCCCTTTTTCAAAATTTATTTCGACATACTCAGAAGAATCAGGAGCATTTTCAGGAGAATTACTCATTTCTAAGAATCCCGTTTCGTTATATTTAGGTTCATTTGCAGGATCTTCTAAATCAAGTCCTTCGTGAGACAAATGCCACAAGTTTTTATCTTTTGAGTAATTTGTTTTTCTATTAATATTCAACGGAATATTATGAGATTCTGCATAATTTATAGCATCTTCACGACTTTTAATATCCCATTCACGCCACGGGGCAATTATCTTTAAATTGGGAGCAAGAGATTTCACTGCAGTTTCAAACCTGACTTGATCATTTCCTTTTCCTGTACACCCATGTGCAATGGCATATGCAGATTCTTTTTTAGCAATTTCAATAGCTTTTTTAGCTATCAATGGTCTTGCAATTGAAGTCCCTAAAAGATATCCTTCGTAATTTGCTCCTGATTTTATTAATGGGACAACATATTCATTTACAAACTCATCTTTTGTGTCTTCGAAATAAAATTTCGATGCACCAGTAGCAATAGCTTTTTTTTCGAGACCTATAAATTCGTCATCTCCTTGACCAACATCACAAGTAAGAGCGATAATTTCTGCCCCTTCATAGTTTTCTTTGAGCCATGGAATACATATAGATGTGTCTAATCCACCCGAATAAAGTAAAACAATTTTCATAATATCACCTCAAATTAATTTTGTTTAAAAAATATAATAATTTATCTACGCAAAAGCCGCATAATAACGCAGTAATTACAGTGATAGGTCCGAATTTTCCACCTAGACAAATTCCACAAATAAGAGCAAACAAATCAACACAAAGTTTCATTTTTCCAAAAGGTTTTCCAAATTTTTTTGAAAATATCAAAGCAAAAGCTATCCACGGATTAACTCCTACATTAGACCATACGAAGAGTGCAACTGCAATTACATAAATAATAACTCCGAAAATAGCAAACAAAATTCTAAGAATTAAATTCTCTGGAATGCTCAAAATTGATAGAAATAAATTTATAAAAAATCCCATTGTGAAAGAATAAATAATTGTTCCAATATTTATATATTTTTTATCTATAAAAAATACAGCAATAGTCAAAATTAGATTAATAACATTAGCGGATATTCCAATATCAAAATTGAACGTTTTACTTATTCCTCTAAAAAAAGTAACAATTGAATTTGTCCCGAACCCTGATCTAATACAAAAAGCTGAGCTTAATCCAAACAGAAATACGCTGAATAAACAAATAAAGATTCTTTTTATAAATTTTTTTTCTATCATCGTCGTCTTTTCCTCCAGAGTATTAGCCAAATTTTTCTATTCATTAATGTTAATATCATAGTGTTTCACCTTATTACAAAATTTTAGATAGAAATTCTTTAACACGCTCATTTTTTGGATTTTCGAAAAATTCATCTGGAGTTGCATCTTCTAAGATTTTACCTTCATTGATAAATAAAATCCTGCTTCCTATTTTTCTTGCGAACTTCATTTCATGAGTAACTATTATCATGGTCATTCCGCTTTGAGCTAAATTTTCCATTACGTTTAAAACTTCTTTCACCATTTCCGGGTCCAAGGCGGAAGTTGGTTCATCAAAAAGCATTAAATCAGGATTCATAGCAAGAGATCTAACAATTGCTACACGTTGTTGTTGGCCTCCCGAAAGATTTTTAGGGTACAAATCTTTCACCGATTCAAGACCAACTTTCTTTAAAAGATCCATAGCTACTTTTTCAGCCTCACTCTTTGAAAGCAATTTTGAGTCTACGGGAGCTAGCGTAATGTTCTCTAGAACTGTCAAATTAGAAAATAAATTAAATTGTTGAAAAACCATTCCTATCTTTTGACGTGCCTTTCGAATATTACCAGAATTTATATTTTCGTTATTAAATATAATTTCACCAGAACTCGGAGTAGTAAGAAGATTAACACATCGAATCAATGTACTCTTTCCAGATCCAGAAGGGCCAACTATAACTACTTTTTCTCCTTTTTTTATTTCACAATTAATGTTTTTTAGAATTTCTTTTTTTTGTCCATTATTAAGTTTAAAAGATTTACTCAAATTTTTAATTACTAGCATTTTTTATCTTCCTTTCTATTTTATTAAGTATAAATGTCAAACTAACCACTAAAACTAGGTAAATCGACGCAACGGTGAACAAAGGAAATACTGGATCAAACGTAACACTTGTAATTTTCTTTCCAGCTAGCGAAAGATCCATAACTCCTATGAAGCCAACAACTGCAGTTTCTTTTAACAAACTAATCGCTTCTCCTGCAAGAGACGGAAGGGTATTCTTTATGGCTTGTGGAATAATTATTTTTGACATCAATGTCTTCTCAGAAAGACTCAAAGACTTTCCAGCCTCAAATTGTCCTTTGCTAATTGATTGAATTCCAGCACGTATATGCTCACAAACGTAGGCTCCCGAATTTATACCTAAAGTTACAACTGCGGCAATTATTGGATTTTTCGATATTCCTGATAGAGCAATATAATATATAATGAACAACTGGACTATTACAGGAGTTCCCCTTATAACTGTGGTATAAAAATTAACTAATACTCCTAATATTTTTAATTTTTTGTTTGAATTAGAAATTATCCTCAAACTTGCTGCTAAAACTCCTAATGCAATTCCAATAATCGTAGCGAAAAATGTTATTTTCAAAGTAACTATTAGCCCTTTAGAAATATATTCGAAGTATTCTTTACTAGTAAATTTAGAATCGAACTCTCCCGAAGAATCAGACGTAGAAGAACTCATATATGATTCAACTATCTGATTTAGCTTTCCATTTTGCTTCATTTCAGAGATAACTTTATTTATAGATTCAAGAAGATCTTTTCTACCTTTTTGTACAGCTATGCAATAAGACTCTTCAGTAATATTTTCAGGAATCACGTAAAAATCTTTATTCTTTTTCGCAATCTGATCAGCTGTAAATCCGTCTAATACTAGAACGTCGATTATTTCATTTGAGAGTGCAGAAACAGCGTCGGTATACTTGTCATATCTTACCATATTACCAAGTTTTTTATCGGTACAATAATAATCTCCAGTAGTTCCAAGTTGAACTCCTATCTTTTTGTCTTTAATGTCTTTCACAGATTTAATATCACTATTATTTTTAACCATCGCTTTTTGAGACGCGGTAAAATAATTATCTGAAAAATCAACTTTTTTGGCGCGCTCTTCTGTTTTGGTTATACCAGAAATTCCCATATCAACTGAGCCATTAATTACTTCCGTTAGCACACTATTGAAACTCATATCTTTTATTTTTAATTCAGAATTTTGTTCTCGAGCAATTTCTTTAGCAATTTCAACATCTATGCCAACTATTTCGCTTTTTTGTAAATATTCAAAAGGAGGGAAATCGGCACTTGTTCCCATTATTATAGTTTTTTCATTAGCCTTACATATAACACCAAACAAAAAAATAAGTAAATACATATATAAATAATTTAAAAATTTACTGAATATGTTTATTTTCATGTCTTCTATAATCTCCTTATAATAAAATAATAATTTTGGACATAATAAAAAATGGCGCCATCCGTCAATAAAACTAGATAGCGTCACATTTGCTAAATTTTAATCAAGACACCTAATTAAAACTGTCTTCGGACACAAGCAAACCAGACGCTAGAATTTAATCTTCGTCTGATAGATACACATTTTTTATCCAAAAACAGCCAGCTAGACATCCTGCTCATCTCCTTACGCTATACACAATAATTATTCTGACCGTAACATAAAAAAATTAATTTGTCAAGCCAAATTGTCTTATAATTCTGAATTTTTATAATAATCACAGTGATGATGCAATAACAGCTTTAATTGTATGCAATCTATTTTCAGCTTGATCAAAAACAATTGATTGATGACTTTTAAAAACATCATCAGTAACTTCCATACTAGAAATATTAAATTTTTCATAAATTTCTTTTCCAATAGTAGTTTCCAGATTATGAAACGCTGGAAGGCAGTGCATAAATTTGCATTGTTTACCTGCATTATCCATTAGTTCTTTTGTTACACGATAAGGCAAAAGATAGTTGATACGTTCTTCCCATATTTCATAAGGTTCACCCATAGAAAGCCAAACATCAGTATAAATTATGTCTGCGTCTTTTATAGCAATTATAGGGTCTTCTTCAAAAATTAAGTTTGTATTTGTGCTTTTAGAAATTGATTTACAAATATCAATTAGCTGTTCATCAGGAAAATACTTTTTAGGAGCACATATAGAAAAACTGATTCCCATCTTTAAACATCCAACCATAAGAGAGTTACTCATATTGTAGCAAGCATTTCCCATATAAACTAATTTTTTACCTTTTAGTGTACCAAGATGCTCACGCATTGTTAATAAATCAGCTAGCACTTGTGTTGGGTGAGATTCATTTGTAAGACCATTCCACACTGGTACTCCAGAATATTTAGAAAGATTCTCGACATCTTTTTGATTATATCCTCTGTATTCTATACCATCAAACATTCTTCCCAAAACTTTTGCTGTATCGATAATACTTTCTTTTTTGCCAATCTGAGAATTCATAGAATTAATATATACCGCATGGGCGCCAAGATCATTCGCTGCTACTTCAAATGCGCAACGAGTACGAGTGCTTTCTTTTTCAAAAATTATTGCTATATTTTTTCCTTCGCAAAGCCGATGAATTTCACCATTTTTCTTCTTTTGCTTTAATTCCTTTGCAAAATTAATAAGATAATCAATTTCATCAGATGTAAAATCTAATAGTTTTAAAAAACTTCGTCCTTTTAAATTCATTTTGTTCCTCCGATTTCATTGATATTTACCAAACAAATATTATTTTGCGTGTAATGTGCACTGATAACATCTGCTAACCCTAATGCTGTATCAATTGAAGTTATACATAAAATTTTATTTTTCATAGCTTTCAAACGCAATAAACGAAAATCCCCAACAGAAGTATCCATAACTGCTCCAGTATAAACAATGTAATTTATTTTTTTATTATCGATGAGATCATATATATCATCGTTTTCCCATACATTACGAACAATTGTAACATCTAATCCTTTATTTCGAATAGTTTTCGCAGTATCTGGAGTAGCATATAATTTTATGCCTAAATCAGTAAATTTTTCAGCTAATTTAATAGCATCAGAATAGTCATAATCTTCAACAGAAATTAGAATTCCACCATCTTTGTTATTTAATTTGCAAGAGTTAATATCTATATCTGCGGCAATTAATCCCTTATATAAAGCCTCTGTTTTTGTTCGACCAATTCCCAATACTTCGCCTGTAGATTTCATCTCTGGCCCCATAATAGAATCAGCATCTGAAATTTTTTCAAAACTAAAAACTGGAACTTTTACTGCATGATACTTAGAAACAGGTAAATATTTAGAAGCATACCCTATATCTTCTAATTTTTCTCCCAACATAACACGAGTAGAAAGTTCAATCATAGGAATTCCAGTAACTTTGCTTATATAAGGAATAGTTCGGCTAGCACGTGGATTGACCTCAATTACATAAAGTTCATTATTATTAACTAAGTATTGAATGTTAAAAATTCCTTTTGCTTTTAATCCATTTACAATTTTGAAGGAAGTATCATAAATTTTTTTCTTCATAAAACTATTAAGACTATAAGCAGGATAAACAGCTATTGAATCACCAGAATGTATACCTGCACGTTCTATATGTTCCATAATCCCCGGAATTAAAATATCTTTACCATCAAAAATACAATCAACTTCAAGTTCAATTCCAGGCATATATTTATCTATAAGAACTGAATTGGAAATAGATTTATCAGATAATATACCTTCCATGTACAATTTCAGTTCTTTATTATTTCGCACAACACGCATACTCTGTCCGCCAATAACATAAGATGGACGAAGAAGAATTGGAAATCCTAAAACTTGAGTTGCAATTAAAGATTCATTGTAAGTATGTGCTGTTACAGCTTTTGGACGAGAAATACCTATATTTTCCAAAAAAGAATCAAATTTTTCTCGATTTTCCGCAATATCTATAACATTTGCAGATGTTCCAAGTATATTAATACCATGTTGACTAAGATATTTCACAAGTTTAATTGCTGTTTGACCGCCAAAAGCGACTACTACTCCTATTGGATTTTCTTTTTTTATAACATTAAGTACATCTTCCGGTGTAACTGGTTCAAAATAAAGTCGATCACAAATATCATAGTCAGTAGAAACAGTTTCCGGATTATTATTAATAATTACTACATCCCATCCAAGTCCCCTAAGAACTTCCACACATTTTACTGAACTATAATCAAATTCAATTCCCTGACCAATGCGAATAGGACCTGATCCTACGACTAAAATACATTGTTTTTTGTTATCAGTATTATCTTTTTTATTAATATTCTCATCATAATAAGAATAATAATATGAAGACTTACCAAAAGCACCATCGCATGTATCAACTGGTTTATAAGAAGCATTTATATGTAAAGGAATTGAACAATTAGAAATTTCTTCTAGTGCATGGTCTGTGTATCCCAATTTTTTACCTTTTATATATAATTCACTCGTCAGATTATTATCAATTTCTTTTTCGTAATTGACTAGGTTTTTGATTCTACTAATAAAAAACGGATTAATTTTTGTTATTTCGTGAATTTTGTCAGCAGATATGCCTATTTTTAAAGCTTCAAAAATTGTAAATATACGTAGATCATCTATGCAATGTAGTTTATTTTCAATATCATTAGAATTTATTTTATTTAAATTTAATGTTTCTTGATTAATTTCCGCACCACGAATAGCTTTCATTAATGCTTCTTCTACAGAAGAGCCAATTGCCATTATTTCACCGGTAGCTTTCATTTGAGTACCCAACGTACGATTTACATTAGTAAATTTATCAAACGGCCATCGAGGTAATTTTAGAACTATATAATCTACTTTAGGTTCAGTATGTGCAGTACCTGAAGCATTTTTATCGAAAGTGATTTCATTAAGCTTATATCCAATAGAGGCCAGAGTTGCTACTTTTGCAATCGGATATCCGGTAGCTTTACTTGCTAATGCAGAAGACCTCGAAACACGCGGATTTACTTCAATTACATAATATTTTGAAGTTTTTGGATCATAAGCAAACTGACAGTTACAACTACCTACTATCTTTAGTTCTTCAACAATTTTTAACGATGCATCTCGCAAAATACTGAGATTTTTATCATCTAAAGTCAGTGCAGGAGCAACAACTATAGAATCGCCCGTATGAACACCAACAGGATCAATATTTTCCATACTACACACTGTAACAGTATTTCCATTGAAATCACGTATGACTTCAAATTCAAATTCTTCATATCCAAATATATATTTTTCAATAAGAACTTGATGAATAGGGGAAACATTGATCCCATTTGAAGCTATATTTATTAACTCTTCTTTCGAATAAGCAACGCCTCCTCCTTCACCTCCAAGGGTAAAAGCAGGACGAATTATTACTGGATATCCAATTTTCTCAGCAATTTCAATAGATTTATCTAATGAACTTGATGTATCCGATGGAATTGTAGGTATATTAATTTTTTTCATAGACTCTTTAAATAATTGTCGGTCTTCAGCTTTATTAATACCATCTATACTCGTTCCCAAAATTTGAACATTATTTTTTGACAGAAATCCCTCTTTATCTAATTGAGAAGCTAACGTAAGGCCAGTTTGACCGCCTAAAGCAGCGATAATGGAATCTGGTTGTTCAATTAAAATAATTCGTTTTAAAACTGGAATGGTAAGAGGTTCGATATATATTTTATTAGCCATATCGCGATCAGTCATAATAGTAGCTGGATTAGAATTTACAAGAACAATTTCAATACCTTGTTGACGTAAAACACGGCATGCTTGAGTTCCAGCATAATCAAATTCAGCTGCTTGCCCAATTACAATCGGACCGCTTCCGATAACGAGAACTTTTTTTATACTTTTAATCATTGTCTTCTCCTTAAAAATAAATATTTTTTGTTTTATATTTTCCTCTAGAAATAAATAAACGACGCTACCAAATCAAAATAGCGTCGGGGCATAAACATAAGTGCTTAAAGATAACTAAGGTCTTCGAACACAAGCAAACCAGACGCTATAATCTAAACGTCGTCTGATACATCTGCACCTTTTAATCAAAAGTAGTAACCCGAACACCTTTTATTCATCTCCTATAAGTCTCCATAAACTTCTTTCGTTATATAAAATACAAAAATTAATTTGTCAAGTAAAATTACCTGATAGGCATTGCTGAAAATAGATAGATAAAGCAAAATAATTCGAGCAAACCGGTTAAAAAAACAACGGGAACAAAGTGATCAGCAAACTTTGTTCTCTCGTATTTCGGGTGATAATTCCGCGATCCCATCCCTTTAATAACGCCGATTTTTACTAAACAAAATAACGATTTAAAAAGCGCACTTGCGAGCACATACTCCAACTAATTTTCCTCGTATATATTCAATTCCTTTGCTTTATTAACCAATTCTTCTCTCTTATTTTCATCTTCGATTCCATTGAGCTCATAGCTGTAAACTTTAATTTCATGAGATATTTTATAGTTAATTTGATCCTCAAGACTCAACTCATGAGCAGAAAAGCCAAGGTATGAATAAAGATCCCCACACGCCATCCGAATTCAATTTGTCAACAAATTTATTCTTCAATTTCTTTTCAAGCTCACCTCGTACTTGAGGCGCAAGACCACAAATAACTCTAAGGTCAATATTACCAACTTTGTACTCAAGCTCACACAAAATTTGATCTACCATGTATTTTATGTCATTACTATAATATCGAAGCACATTTAGTTTATTCCCCTTTAATGCTTGAAATTCATTTTCGTTGTATAAAAATTTAACACTATCAAAATAAGGGACCTTATAATAGTCTTTTTCATCTACAATTAGATTTGAAATACTTTCAAAATACCTCGCCACTTGTCCCTTTTCGCTATTGTTCACCACAAATGAGGCTGTATCTTTTTTCCTCTCATTCCCCTCCGCCAAAACATAACCAGAAATACAAAGAGTCGAACCGTCTTTCAAGTCTAACTCAAAAAATAAGAACTTCCTGCCTTGATACTCATAACATTTCATATCAATATTATTTTGTAGATAATTTAATATATCAACGTACGATTGCTTATCCACATAACTTCCAAATTTTATCTCATCAACCTCCAAACTTTTTTTGTTTTTTACCTTAAGCCCATCTTTTCAAATATGCCGAATTTTCTATCCAAACCATACATACCAAAACCCAATTATGATTCCCTTATGTTTTCCAACGGAGATAATCCAATCAGAAATAGGAGCATTTTGGTTGTTATTGAAATGTTTGTTAAAGCTCGTAAGTCCTAATTCTTTGGGGAAATCTTTCTCATCAAAATAAATATGAGATCCATTTCTCCGGAAATAATCCAAAGAATCTTTGTCGGCAGTGCAGTAAACAGGATTAGTTAAAATATGTCTGATAGAAACAGGTATGAAATGTTTACCATTGATGGTTCGAATATCATTTTCAAAAAGATATCGACTAACAGACATGATATTTCCGATTTCAAGAAATTTAGAAAATATGAGGCGGACGGTATCAATATCTTTGTTAAGCATAAGATAACTGGCTTTCTTAATTTTCCCATCAATGATAACGTTTTCCTCTTCGAATGGGGAAAAACCCAAAGGAGAAGGACCACCTAGCCAACGTCCAGTACGAGCAAATAAGAGCAAATTATCTTTGATACGCTCAGCAATTGATTCTCGTTCCATTTGTGCAAACACAGCACATATGTACATCATCGCACGCACAATTGGAGCTGAGGTATCAAATTGTTCTTTGACCGATACAAATTCAATTCTCTTTGATTCGAGACTCTTTATAAATGAAGAGAAGTCGCTAACGCTTCTACTTATTCTATCGAGTTTGTAACACACAAGGTAGTCAAATTTACCTCTATTGATGTCTCCGATCATCAACTTAAATTGAGGACGATTAATATTTTGACCTGAAAACCCTTCATCTTGGTAGATTTGTATTTCTTCATCTAAGACGTCAGTTTGGATTCTCGATTGTATGTATTTCTTACACATTTTTATTTGATTTTCGATTGATTCCCCTTCCTCTGTGCAAACAGATTTTCGGGAGTATATTGCGAATTTCATTGTTACCTCTATTCAAATTTTAAATATTAAGGAGAAAATATGTGTTTTTATGATTCATTAGATAGATCTATTCAACATGAGTTTTGTTCGAATTGCAGATGCATAATCGAACCTCAAGATGAAACGTGGAAATTTGGGAATTATTTGTTTTGCGGTAAATGTTTCGAAAACAAAAAAGCCCCAAGCAAACAAACTTGGAGCGAACCAAAGAACGCGAAGATTATATTCACAAACTAAAAAAAGGTTATAGACTCGTATCTACAAAAATAAACTTGAAAACCAAGTCAAAGTTACTGAAGTCATTGTGGAGAACGTTAATTTTTGTATCTCAAATGAGGTAAAGAATGATGATGGGGATATATTATTTAAAAATGACTCCCAAAGTAGATATGACCATTTCCCAAAATAAAATTTATTTATTCAATTGTTTACGAATATCATTTAACCATTTGCCTTTATATTTAAAATATCTTGGTCCAGCAAGAGACCATTTACTTTGCTTAAACTTAGTAGCCAACGCCGTCAAAGACCATTTTTCACCATTGTATTCTACGTGACAATCGTCAATTACTTTACACATCAATCCAGATTTTTTATCTCTTCTATTACAATATTCTACGAACACTCCAACAGGGATATTACACGAAGAAAACGAAAAAGGCTTAAACTTTTCATTTTTTTGTTCCTCGACGTCCTCAGCAGTATCGATGGATTTCATATCCTTTTCACTCGGTTTAATACGTCTTAATTTGTTTTCACACCCATTTATTTCAGCAATTGCTTTCAATATGGAGTAAGCATCTTCTGGAGATATAGCATAAAACTCTCGAACGCGTTTTCGACCATTAAAATTCTCAATAGAACGCAAATTCGGGTTTAATTTATCTATAATCGAGTGAATCTTTACATCAGATAGTCTTGAATTTACTTCATATATGGCATAAACACGAAAAGCAAAAGGAATACATTCACTACGATTTAAATCTTTAAGACGTTCTTCAACGTTGTCTGCGTATCCGATTTTAACATAACTTGGAAAAGACGGATTAGTCAAAATATAAATTACCCCAATAAAATTTCACCTCACCTATCCGTATCATCACTATTATAAGAAGTAAAATTTTACCAGTCAATTTTAAGTGTTAAAATTGTATAAATTGAACACATTACAAAAATGTGTTGTTGACTGAAAAAGAATTTCGAAAACTCGAAAATAAGTATGGTGATGAAGTTTTTGACATTATTGGGCATCTCGACAGTTACATCGAGATGAAAGGGTACAAAGCGAAGTCTCACTATCTGGCTATCAAGAAATAAAAATCTTCAAAAGCTTCGACTAGAGTTCATTGACGATAAGAAAAAAGGTCATAACGCACGTCCAACTTCTGGATGTACGCAATTTATAATCAACTATTGTACATTAAGAATGACAGTGCACGATTGTTCATGCCAACTTTCATAAACAATCTTAATCAAATTAGAATTTTCAGATACAAAAACTGAGTAAGAACCGACGCCACTATGAACAAAAAGAAGACCATCTCCCCAACCATTTCCATGGTCACACTTACTTATTTGCGCCACAGACTGCACACCAGCAGCAATTGGTTCAAAGCATCATCAATGATAGCCTTAATGCCACCCGGAAGGAAAAAGTCAAGAATTTTTTCATCTTTACTATTCAAAAACGAAGATAACCTCTCACCATATAACTCAACACTTTGCTTATTTTCATCGGTTACTATTACTGAATCCACGTCTTTCAAGTAAAAAGGATCTATCCCCAAATATTTATCCAAACCTCGTTTAGTCCTACTCCTAATTTTATCCAAAACTTCATATTTTTTTTCACCAATGCATTTAATGATTTTTTTCTTAGCCAATTCAACCCTTTCATTAAAAGCTTCTTTCTCTGATATTGAATTCGACGAATGGTCAGGCTCAATGACATCTTTAGTATTGGTGGGGTAATTCTTAACCCCAAATGCAATAGCACCTGCTACACCACCTATGGTAATAACCCCTGACACTACGCTATCATATATCCATGTATTGGTTGAAATTGCCTGAGTTATATGTGAGCACACAGCGGCAGAGACCAACGCACTTATCAATAACCTCTTAAATGACCTCATAGAAAAACCTCCCAAATCAAAGTATACATAGCTTGTAAAAACAAACTACATGCATAGTAAATCATTTTTTTTTTTTTTGTCAATAGGTATTTAACAAAGTTGGCAATAAATTCATATTAAATTTGTATTTATTTTGTTATCATAACTCCCAATTGTTTCTAACTAAAGCCTTATACAGAGTTTTGATTTACAAATACGTAGACGAAATGTCTTGGGAACAAATTTCTCAAAAACTTGGATATAGTAAATCATCATGCCAAAGATTTTGTAATAATGCTAAGAAAATTTCATTTTAATTAAGAAAATCAAATTTTTGGGTTGACTTTTTCTACTAAGTTTGATATAATGAAAGTGTTGAATGAACGGTTTTGAGTTTGGTGAGAGTGCAATGGAAGGAAAGAAGAAAATATATAAAACTAAAATTGATGCCGTTTTCAAGATGCTTTTTTGGTGATCCGAAAAACAAGGTCATTTTGTCCGATTTTCTTCAAGCTATTCTTGGTTTATCGAATGACGATGTGAGCGAAATCGATATACTCAACCCGTTTTTGAGGTTAGAAGATATTAATGGTAAGCTAGGGATTTTGGATGTAAATCTCACGACTAAGAGTGGGAAAATAATCGACATCGAGATGCAAGTTAGAAAGGTTGCGAGTATGCGTCAAAGGGTGTTGTACTATGTTTCAAAATTGTTTTCTGGCCGACTTGGAAATTCAAATCCGTATGGTAACTTAAAAAAGACAATTGGCAATTAATTTGCACAGATCATATACTGATTGATGAAAATGATAAATATAAAAATAAGTTTTTAATGAGGTCAGAGGATTCAGTAGTTTTCACGGATGTTGTGGAAATCAATACACTAGAATTAAAGAAGGTACCTGGTGTAGATGATAGTAAACTTGCTAATTGGCTCAGATTTTTGGACATGAATGATGAAAAGGAGTTGGATAAGATGCAAATACACGGTAATGTTTTTAAATTAGCAGCAGATGAACTGAAAAGATTGTCGGCTGATAAGTAAACGAGAATCATTATTGAAGCTCGAGAGAAAGCTCTTAGGGATGAGGCAATTCTTATCTCAGAAGCTAAAGAAAATGGTATGAAAAGAGGCTTAGAACAAGGCTTAGAACAAGGTGAAGAAAAGAGCAGGAATGAACGCGAAATTGAGATTGCTAAGAATGCACTTGACAAGGGATTAGATCTGAGCACTGTGTCAGCAATTACGGGTTTATCAGAAGAGGAAATTCAGAAAGTAAGGTAAACATATGTTTGAAATCTATTTTAGAAATTTATTCAGCAATTATATGTTTTCATAATTTTGATGAGTTTTGAGGCGTTTTGAAGCGATTTGAAACGACTAGCTGTGGTATGATATTAGAATGCGAGAATTGTATGTATACAAATTTTGCGTAGTTTCTAGTTTTTTCAACTAAGCTTACGAGATGTCTTCCTTTTTGGGAGATGTTTTGTTTTTATAAAAAATGTAATTAAATATATTAAAAACAAAAGATAATTTGAAAATTGAAATGTTCGATATCGATAGTCTCAAGATGTACGAAAACAATCCTCGAAAAAATGATGAAGCAGTAAAATATGTAGAAAATTCAATAAGAGAGTTCGGATTTAAAGTTCCGATCATCATCGATAAAAACAAAACAATCGTCGCAGGACATACAAGATATAAGGCGTCTAAGAATCTTAAACTTAAAAGTGTTCCTTGTCTTATTGCTGATGACCTCGATGATGAACAAATTAAGGCGTTTAGAATCGCTGATAATAAAGTTCAAGAACGGTCATCATGTGACGACGAGCTTTTAAAAGAAGAATTGTCAGTACTAAAAGATCTAAATGTAAATTTAGAAGAACTTGGATTTTTGGATTTTGAACTCGATAGCATTTTTGATAATGAGATTGAAAATATAGATGATTTTTTTGCGGATAATACGGAAAATCAGAAGAAAGAAAAGAAGAAAGTGAAGTGTCCAGAATGCGGAAATGAGTTTGTACCATGAAATTATTTTTGGCTAGTACATCTTCTCGCAGATTTTTAGCAAACGAGATAAAAGAAAGTCTTTTTATTTTGGAAAGTTATTTTTATTTTAAAGATTGGCAAGTACCTTTAATTTACTCATGCAAAGATTTTCTCTTAGATAGTGGTGCTTTCACATTTCTAAATAGTAAAAGATTAAAGAATCCTGATTTTAATATTTATCTAAAAAATTATATTAATTTTATCAATAAATACGATATAAAACTTTTTTTCGAGTTAGATATCGATAAAGTAGTTGGATATAAGAGAGTAATAGAATACAGAAAGAGACTTGAGTACGAGACTGGAAAGCGATGTATTCCTGTATGGCATAGGACACGAGGAAAAGATGAATACTACAAACTTTGCGAAGAATACGACTACATAGCAGTCGGAGGTTTAGCAATAAAAGAGATACAAAAAAAAGAACATAGATTTCTTAACAGCCTATGTAAAATTGCAAAAGAAAGAAATTGTAAAGTTCATGGGTTAGGATTTACACCGACGAATTTAAAAAACTATAAATTTTACTCTGCGATAGTACTTCTTGGGGGTCAAGTAGATTTGCGATGGTTAATACTTTTAATGGAGAAAAGATAATTAGCAAAGATTTTGGTAATAAAAGACTCGTTAAGCATCATGAACTATGTGAGTTTAATTTAAAGCAATGGCTTAAATATCAAAAATATCTTTACTACGCGAAAGAGGGGTAATTTAATATGTATACAATTATTAAAAGATTAGAAATATCAGCAAGCCATAAACTTACGATCAACTATAAGAGTAAATGCCAGAATTTACACGGGCACAACTGGATCATAGATGTTTACTTAGGATCTGAAAAATTAGACGAAAATGGAATGGTGTACGATTTTACCAAGATAAAACAAGAAGTATCTGAAATATTAGATCACAAGAATATCAACGATGTCATATATCAGCCAACAGCTGAAAATATGGCAAAATTTATATGTGACAGACTTGGAAATAAATGTTTTAGAGTGAAAATTAAAGAAAGTGAGTGGAATACAGCAATATATGAAGGATAATAAAAATCTGAAAATATGTGAAATATTTGATAGCATCCGGGAGAAGGATTACGAGCTGGCAAAGTTTGTATTTTTATACGATTTAGTGGATGTAATTTAGATTGCGCTTTTTGTGATACTAAGTATCACAAGGAAGTTTCTTATATTTTAGATATCAAAGATATAGAACATGAATATAAAATAAGAAATAAGATTGTAGGTAGAAAATACGTCATATTTACAGAGGGATTTGTTGATAAATTTCATAAGTATTATGTTTACAACGGTGAAAGAGAAATTTATAAAAATCGATATTCTCTTGGTCTAGCAAAGAAAATATGCGAGAACTTTGCTGATTTTATTATGAATGAGAAGGTCAAATACTATGTCCCAAGACGCAATTACTACTGCACTATCTGGAAAAGCTAGCGTTTCAACGTATAGTGCTACATTGCTTTCATCTGGTTGATCTGGAAATTCGGCACCTTATACTCAAACGGTGAGTGTATCTGGGATTTTGAGTACTGACAAAGCGTTTGGTGATGTTGTGTTAAGCGACGATACTTCAACGGCAATAAATGAAAGCGGTCAATGGGGATTTGTTTCTCAAATGACAACATCCAATGGTTCTGTTACTGCTAAATGTTTAGAATTTAAGCCTAACATTGACCTAAACATTTCATTGATAGCTATTAGGTAATATTATATGGCACGGATTATATTACAAAACAAAATTTCACAAACTGTAGCTTCTCTGATTGATAGAAGCATCAAAAGTATAAATATTCCCTATGGTATAACTCAGATAGGGGATTACGCTTTTGGCCTATGCTATAGACTTTCAAGTGTAACTATTCCTGATAGTGTTACGCATATTGGGAATCAGGCTTTTTATATATGTATTTCCCTCAAAAATATAGTAATTCCTGGTAGTGTAATATCGATAGGTGAAGAAGCTTTTTCAAGAACCAATTTATCAACGATAACTTTATCAAACAATTTAGTTAGTATTCCAAGCAAGGCATTTTACTCAATTGGAACACTCAAAAATATAATAATACCAGGTAGTATAACTGAAATTGGCACTAGTGCTTTTAATGGTTGTAGCAATCTTGTTAGTGTTACTGTATTAGCATCATCACCACCAACATTAGGCAATTATGTCTTTTCTGGTACGTCGCAAAACTTAGTTATATACGTTCCTTCAGAATCAGTTGAAGCGTACAAAACGGCGACTTATTGGTCGAGTTATGCCTCAAGAATTCAACCTATACCATCTTGACCGTTTAAGCTTTTCGTGATACAATAACGGCGTAACCTGGTGACGGGTTCATTACGGATTAATTTTTATTTCAATCGTAACAACCACGCTGATTTCGCGGTTGTTATTCTTTTTATCCCTGCGAATTTGATAGACAAATTTGATTATGTCAAACAAAAGGCGAAGAATATCGAAAAACACATCTCATCACCCCAATTCCCAACCAAAACACAGTTGGACTGAAAAGCAATGAACCCGCGATTCCAGGATACGCCAAGAACTATAATGCCATAAAATTGATCATATTTCAATAAATTCATAATTTAATGAGGTTGCCACATATGTCACAAGTAATTATGCAAAACAAAACTCTAACAGATGAAATAACTTTATCTTCAATTCTTGATAAAAGTATTACAAGTATAAACATTCCGTATGGTGTAACTATTATAGGTAGTTACGCTTTCTTTAATTGTAGTAATCTTTCAAATGTGATTATTTCTGATAGTGTTACTCAGATTGATAGTGCTGCTTTTCAAAATTGTACTTCTCTTACAAATGTAGTAATCCCCAGCAGTGTAAGATATATAGGTTGGGTGTGTTTTTATAATTGTAATGCCTTAACAAATATAACAATTCAAAACGGTATAACTGGCATTGGCAGGAGCGCATTTAATTCTTGCAGTTCACTTACAAGCATAATAATTCCAGAAAGTTGTACTAATCTGGGAGATCACGTGTTTGAAAATTTTACTTCCCTGGTAAGTGTTACTCTACCGAGTAATTTAACCTTCCTATGTATACTTTTAATGGTTGTACTTCCTTAGCACATATAACAATTCCAAATAATATAACAGAAATTGGTGACTCTGCTTTTAGTTCCTGCACCGCACTTACAAATGTAATAATCCCAGAAAGTTGTACTAGTCTGGGAAGTCGCGTATTTGAAAAGTGTTCCTTACTTGCAAGCGTTACTTTACCAAGTAGTTTAACCAGTGTTCCTATGTATACTTTTAACGGTTGTACTTCCTTAGCAAACATAACAATTCCAGACAATATAATAGAGATTGGTACTTATGCATTTAGCCGTTGTAGTTCACTTACAAGTATGATAATTCCAAATGGTGTAGCGTCGATTGAAAAATCCACATTTGATGGTTGCTCAAATCTTACAATTACAACAATTCCAAGTAGTGTAGCATTTATTAGTAATCGTGCGTTCGCCGTGTGTAGCTCACTCACAAGTATAACAATCCCGAATAGTGTAACAATCATAGGCGCAACCGCTTTTAGTTACAGCAGGATTAATAGTATAAATTTATCAAACCAACTTACTACAATTAAAGATAACACTTTTTATGGTTGTCCTTTACTTACTAGTACAAATATTCCCAATAATGTTATTACTATTGAGAATAATGTTTTTACTTCCAGTAAACTTAGTAATGTAATTATTGGAAACGGTGTAACAGCATTGGCGACACTTGTTTTGCTGGTTGTGGTAGTCTTACTAGTGTAACAATTCAAGCCATTTCACCACCAACTTTAGGTAGTAGTGTATTTGCTGGAACATCGCAAAATTTAGTTATTTATGTTCCTCCAGAATCAGTCAAAGCAGCGAATAGATGGTCGAATTACGCATCCAAAATTCAACCAATTCCGACTTGACGTTTAAGCTTTTTGTGGTATAATGATAGCGTAACCTGGTGACGGGTTCATTACTTTTTAACGATTGTTATTGTAATTACTACCGTGAATTCAGCACGGTAGCTTTTTAATTGATTTAAAATTTGAAGTATCAGCAAAATGATAGTCAATATTTTAATCAAAGTCTTTAAGCTCATAATCATCCCTCCTTTCTCTGACAGACAGTCAGATTTGGAGAAATGAACCCGTACTTCCAGGCTACGCTGACAGTGATACTACCATAAACTTGTTTATATTTCAATTAATTTCTAACTTTACTTGATGTCTACAAAACTTTGTAGATGTTGTTTTTTAAAGTTGTTTCGAATTTCAAATTTGGAGGAAAAATGGCAAAGTATAAATCGAGATTCCAAGGACAAGTAATTGATGCAACATTGCAAGCCGTTATTGACGGTAAAGCTGGAATTCAAGGTGTCAAAATTGATACCATTGAAATTACACCTAACTCTGAAAACAAAGTAAATATATCCACAAGTGAATTAAATATCCCGGAAGTTGTGCAAGAACCCAGACAAAGTACAAGTAAAGTTATGTCTCAAAATTCGGTTTCTTCACTTCTTTCACAAAAGGCAAATTTAAACGATTTATCAACTGTTGCATACTCTGGCTCATACATTGATCTATCAAATAAACCGAATATTCCTACTAAAACCAGCGATTTAGCAAACGATAGTAACTTTGTTTCAAATTCTGATTTATCTGAAAGTTATTACAATAAATCCCAAACAGATAATTTGCTAAGCTCAAAATCAAACACAAATGATTTGAGTACAGTTGCAACAAGCGGTCAATATAGCGATTTATCAGGATTACCAAGCATTCCAAGCAAAACCAGTGATTTGACGAATAATAGTAATTTCGTTTCTTCTTCCAACTTGGCTACTGTAGCTACGAACGGTTCGTATAACGATCTATTGGACAAACCAAGTATTCCCTCAGTGATACCATCAGTTGTGCAAACTACCGGATCTTCTACAACTGATGTCATGTCACAAAATGCGGTTACAAATGCTATTCCAACCATTCGTACTTCTTATGCTGTTGGCTCAAGTAATTCGGCATATTCAATTGACTATATAAACGGACTTTCTTGTTTCAGCACTTCTGAAAGACATTTAGGTTCTTGGATAGATGGCTCCGCTCCACTTTATACCGTAAAACAATTCAATTCATAATCACGGGCGCTCATGACACATATTATGAATATGATACTGGGATAAGTAATACATCTATCATGATTATAGATTCAGCATATTCATTCATAAGCGGTGGTGGAAATTTAATTATGATTAATAGCGTTCGTGGAAATGGAACCGCACTAACTGAACATTGGAATTGGTTTAGAGTTAACAGCGGTGGCAAAATCGCATACGCTTCTGGAAGTGCTATATCAAATCTAGGAGGTGTAAGTTGTGTCTTAACTCTTAATTATACAAAAAGCAGTTGATTTTCTATCATACATTTCATATAATGAAAGCGTGGCTCGTCCGCGAGTTCATCGAAAAAATAGTTTGGATTCTATTTGTATCGACGCCCACGCCGTAATCGCGGGAGTCGATTTATTATGTCTAAAATTTGAATAACTTTAAAAATAATATCCAAAATTTTTATTATATAATCGAGCATTTCATCACCTCGATTCTTTTCGAGACTCGAAATAAAAAGAGATGAACCCACGATACAAATCATGCATTCGACATTTTAATTAAGAATCAGATACTTTTCAACGAGGTGCAAAATGAAATACATACTTTAAAAAATGCATCTCAAAGAAACTGCTATTTTAAAAAGAATTGTTTCATTCTTGACTTTTATCGTAAATTATGTTATATTCGCAATAGTTTTGATTAGAAGTTGGTTAATTATGGAGAGTAAGAGGGTTATGTCTCTATTGATAGCTGCACTGTCGTCAACTTCTTCGTTGATGGCAGCAGGGGGCAGTTTTAAATTTAGATCAAGGGGGGGTGTCACTTATACTAGCAAAGTATTAAATACAAATGTTAAACGCGAAGGAAGATTAAGAATCAGAAATACCAAGGAGCAAAAACCATTAAATTTTTCATTGTCTGGTAGCAATGTTAAGGATGCCAGCTCGAGTGTTGCACAATCTAATCAAAATAATAAAGCAGAAGAGATGTTAGGTAGCGCAGGTAGGTGGATAAAAGATAATCCTGGAAAAACGATCGTAGGTAGTTTACTTAGTATACCTTTGGGTGATATGCTTGTGCGTGGCGGAAACGAATTTATTCGTTTACCTATGACTTACAAAGTTCCCGAGAAGGCTAAAGAATTCAAAGTAGGTAAAGACGCGTCGAATGTTGTGGAAGTGGTCAAAAGATTTGGAGACAGTAGTAAAAAGTTAGTTAGAAAGCGGATAACGCGTTTTGTTAGTACTGGATATGAAATGGGTGATTTTGATTCTGAAGTACTTGCGTGCAAAATGTTGGCAAAATGGTCGAAAGAGAGTGAAAATGAAGAGATTTTCAAACATACAGCGAAGGTTGTGGATTACCACTATGGCCTTGGGAATTTGTACGTAATATATGTGGAAGCTGAAGGTGTAGATTGGGAACAACAAGGCATAAAGGATTGGGGGAGTGAGAGGCAACTTAAATGGCTACATAAGGTTTGCAAGCAGGTTATAGATGTTGCATTGTTTTTTCACAGTAAGGGATTCTATCATGGCGATTTGCATAACGGTAATTACAGTATAAGTGGTGATGAAGACAATCCACATGTCAATGTTTTTGATTTTGGCAGATTTTACAAAGTGAAGGAAAAAGGTAAAAATAAATTAATCAAGACTCCAGCATGGGATTTAAAACAAATTTTAAATGGATTTTTGTCATTAGCAGTAAAAATTGGTTTGTCTGACTATGAAGCACCGTCTGGTAGTTTTTTACATGAGGTTATTAAAATTAATAGATCAAATGAAAAAGGTATAAGCGCCCAAGTGGAGAAGTCGACGAACAGAATAACAAAAACTGACGACTATTTGTCGAATGAGGAGTTTGCAGGAAAATTAAAGGAACTCAAAGCAATATTGACTAACACTTAATCCAGTAAATATCCTACAACCAGATCCTCTTGTTAGATTTCCTCTTTCGTTGGTATCTCCAACATCTGCAGTTACAACTTACGACGTCACATTCAACATAACTGATGGAACAAATCCGATCGAAAACGCAAAAATCAGCATGGGTGGAATTAGAACTACGACGGATAGTAGCGGTTCGGCTGTTCTTAAATCTCAAGCAAATCAGACTTATTCGTATGTCATAAAAGCGGAGGGAAAAGATGACGTTAAAGGAAAAGTCACCATTGCTCAAGAAGATAAAACCTTAAATATTGTTATGAATTGAGATGATTAAATGTTTGTTGATTATCAGTTTTATATAGACACCTTCAAAGGGAATCTTTCTGAGGAAGAATTTAATAGATATGTGACAATTTCATCTAACAGCATATCGAAAGAAACTTGTTCTAGGGTTAGAGACGGAACGATTAACTCTTTTCCTTCAGAACTTGTAAAAGATATTAAACTTTGTGCGTGCGCCTTAGTAGAAAAGTTCAAAAGTTTCTATGATTTTTTCGATATAGTAAGTGCGAACGGAGGCGTTTTGAGAAGTAAGACCGCAGGAGCGGTCTCTGTTTCTTACGATACCTCCTCTTATCTGAGCTATCTTTTAGACCCTAAAAATCAAGAAACGCAGATAAAATCGATCATAAACGCATATCTCTTCCCTCGATGCATAAATGGGAGATTCTATAACTTACTCTCAAAAGTTTTAGATAACACGAGCCATTGCGATACTTGCTGTATTGTTTGAGGATTATATGTTCAAAAATGTTGTTTCCTTGTTTAATTTCGACAAATCAAATAATGAGTATCACCTAACAATTCTTGAAAATGTAGAACTTCAGAGCAACTATCGAACAAGATTTACAAACGATTCGACCTTCGATGACGACGTTTCTCTTTTGATCATCAAGTATTCCATAGTCGGATCTGATAAGAAAATTTCGTCTGGTAAAGTTTTTAAGACACCAAAAATCTGGAATAATCTCGAAAATAAATCTGGTTTCTTTACCTTTCAAACTGGAAGTGATTTCTTCATGAAAGAAAGGTTTGAAAAACAAATTTCAGATTATGAATCGCTTAAAAACTCTTATAACGATATTTTCTTTATTCACTCAGTCAAGGATTTTGAAGATGATCTTAAGTATTGGGAGGTTGTAGGATACTGATGGAATATGATTTTCAAGATAGTTATGCACTAATCAATGATCGGATTGAGGTGCGTCTGAACATGAAGAATCTCAAAGGTAAACTTTCGAAAGCACAAAGCGATCTAGTTTACTAAATCATCAGTGATACTCAAGATTATGTACCGTTCGATCAAGGAATTTTGAGTAACTCTGCGCATCCTGAAAATGACGATACTGAGATTGTGTATAACACTCCGTATGCCCGATTTCTTTACATGGAAAAGCTTATGCTCGATAGTCGAGGAAGTTCATGGGCACGATACGATTACACTAACCCAGATTGGGCGCTATTTTGTCAGGGAATTACGGAATTAACGGAAAATTTTGAGCCAGATACCGAAGAAATTCAGTACATTTGTGAAAATACGAAAACAACTAATGTTAAAGGTTTCACAGTAGGATTCGATTTGGAGATTGCATATATCAAGGGCGAAAAGGTGCAGCGATGGGCAAATCATATCGTAAGAGTCCCCGACACAGGAGCTGATACCGCATGTGACTATATCCGGTTCAACAAAGATGAAATAATGTATGGAACGAACAATCAGTTTATTGGAGTTCGTCGAAAGGCGACCGTTTATCCAAATTCGATCGGAGGTTCAGCAGATGGAAGTTTGAAAACCTCTCTTCACGTAAGTGCCTCTTCTGACCCTCAAGTTGGATATATTACGGTCGATAATTCAGACCCAGACTATCCTGTGTTTTCATGGACTCCAACAACCACAAATATCGCATACATTACATCTCCAACCGAACGAGAAATCGTAACTGGAAACAGCGTCACAATATCTGGAACTGGAGTCGTTGGAGCTTCTGTCGTTGTGTATTACGGAATCGGAAAATCGACTTCTCCTGTGACGGTAAATGAAAACGGAATCTGGACTACGGATATTTCATCTGATCTTCTAGGAACAGATGTCAAAGTTGCAGCCATCCAAACCTTAAATGGGATGAGTTCTGTAACAAGTGATCCCGTGAGTTTCACGTTAGTTAAGAATCTTGAAGCTCCTGTAATTACGGTACCTGCGAACGGCGCTACAAACGTGGAAGCTTCTCCAACAATCGCTGGAACCGGGCGTACTTCTGCTGTTGTTAATGTATCAGATGGGACAAATACAATCCTATCGACAACAGTGAACTCAGATAATACCTGGTCTGGCGTTGTTTCCACGCCTTTATCATCTGGCAGATCATATACAATAACTGCCTCTCAAACTTTAGGAACTACTGTTAGTTCATCGAGTTCTGAGGTTACATTTACAACTAGATCGGAGTAGAGATTTTTCTCTACTTCATTTTTGGAGGTTTTAATGAAAGATGGGAAAATCAAAGTAAATCGAGATACCACAAGAATCCAGGTAAACGACGAGGGAGATTTAATAGAAATCGATTTCAATAACCAGTCGTTTGTTGAAAATATCATGAAAATTTATGATTATTCTAAAAACAAAAGACCAAAATTTGATGATTCTAGTGAGTCTTCAATTGAAAAAATCTCAAGTCTATTCAAATACAATGATGAGATTTTAAATTTAATAAATAAAACTTTCGGAGAAAATTCTGTCATTAAGATTTTTGGGATTGAGCATCCTACCGAAGACCTAGTTTTAGATTTCATCATTCAGCTTAAACATTATATCGAAAAGGCAATCGAAGAAAAGAAAAAGAAAGTCGAAATGCAACAAAAAGAGTACCAGAAACGAGCTTCATCTCGTGAAAGTGTGCGATGAGTTTTAATCTTTTAATCGATCCTCTTCCGAGAGAGTACAAAGGGTATCTAATCAGGTGGCAGTTTTGGAATGGCATCTTAATTTCGAATTGTCTTGGAGATTCGGAACGTTTTGATGATACTGATCAAGGAAGAATTGAAAAGCTTTATACGTCATTTAATTTGCTTTTTGGGAATGGGATTCCTCCGTTTGACGTTGCATTAGATGGAATTAAATGGTTCTTATCGTGTAGAGGAACTAAGCAAAACGACAATGAAAATTCAGAACAATATTTTTCGTTCGATGACGATCATGAAAGGCTTTTTAGTAGTTTCATGGTCAAGTTTGGGATTAATCTTAATAAAACAACTGATCTTCATTTCTTCGAATTCATATCTTTGATGAACGACCTTCACAAAACATCATTCAGAAACGTGGTGGACCTTAGAATGCTTAAAACTAAAGACCTCAAAAACTATTCAAAAGAGCAAAAAGCAGAAATCTTAAAGCAAAAACGAAAGTTCGCTATTAAACAAGTTCTTGAAAAGAAATATACAGACGATCAAAAACAAGCGATCGATTATTTTGATAATCTAGTTGGGATGAATAAGGAGAAATAATGTCAGAAGAAGATGGGCAAATTAGAATAAAAGTAAACCTCGATACTCAGGAATTAGACAAAGATATTCAAAAAGTTCAAGACAAGTTTTCAAAGCAAAACGAAACCCTTTCAAGACAAAGTATTTTAATCGAAAAACTTACTGTAAGATACGAGCAGTTATACAAAAAAGTTTAAGAATTGTCTTCATTTATTTTCTTTTTATACTCATCCTTTTCTTCTTTCGAATAACTAAAATTTTCAAGGGCCTCATCCCAACAACCTTTTCGTCCACATGCGTATTCGTTTAAATCCGTAGCATATGCCATCCCCTCATCGGAAATAAATTTTCCATATACACCTCCACCACCGTTTTTTATGTTCCCACAATGTAAAGCTACAGGAATAAACGGAAGGGGGCGGCCCTCATTATTACCCGAATCAGAGTCTGTAACGCCAAAAGGATTAACAACACTTTTTACCATTGCATTTTTTGTGATAGTTTCAGCTTTTGATATTTGATCATTATTGTTGACAATAAATATGCCCATAGCTACATCGTCTCTAAGTTTTGAAATTATGTCTTTATCATCTAAATCAAATTCAATAATATTCCAATTTTCAAATTTAGCCCTTTGCTCTCCCACACAACAACCACCACGCGAATAATTTGTACCATGCTCACGAAGTAGATACTCCAAATATCCAACCAAGCCTAAGTTATTATTCACTATTGTCTTCTTGATTCTAATGTCATTTATCAACCGATTACGATCATTCTTCTCACCAATAATACAAACATCGATTTTACCTTCAGACCGCTTTCTAACACAATCATTTAATGGATCATATCCATACTTCTTGCTTTGAGATAAGTTCTGCCTAATTATCTCTTCGACTGCAACCAAGAGACAAATTGATAAAACTCCGCCAACTAATTTACCCCAATTTCTATCTATCCAACTGTTTTCATTATCACTATGTACTAAAGATTTGTCACTCTGATGTGATTCTGCTAAACGACTTGAACCAATATTCTCATAATTTAATAATCTACTATTATTACTACGACATCTTATTTGTTTATCATTTCGACATATAATTTGATTTTTTTTTGGCACTGAGCGTGAAAGTATTCGATTATGTTTCCTAGTATAATAATCTTTGAACGGAATGCTCCCAACCGAAGGAGACATCAACAACCAAAGTGCAGACAACAATCTGCCAATTATTTTTCTTTGGAGTTTCAAATTATCACCTCACTAAATTGTTACCGTGTCTAGATTGCACCATAATTATAATCAAAATTTTTGAGAAAATCAACAGATGAAACTTATGTTAAAAGGAGTACTATGCAATTCGAAGCTGAAAACAGATATCTTGCAATTGAGTTCAACGATAACGAATTTCATCAAAAAGAGATCATAAGGAAAAAAGACATAGTAAAAATCTATGTTTCCCAGCCCTACGAAGAAG
>CAMUZI010000007.1 GCA_947165155.1 uncultured Clostridia bacterium
GATAAGAATCATTTTCAGAAGAATCAAGACTATTTTCAGAAGGTTCGTCTTCCGAATTAAATTCAATGGGATCCACAGAGACCATGTCTTCATCCATAGGATTCCAAGTACCTGGATCAATCAAAAGTTCGATTCGATCTGAACTGCTCATTTTCAAATGACATCCACAGTATTCACAAATATTCATTTTTGATTTAAAAAATCTCTTATAATTGTTTCCATAACAATTGTCGCAGGCAACCCACAAATGCGAAAAATCATTTGTATCCTTTGTGATAGTTATTATACTAGTACTCTCGATTTCACTACTATTTTGGACCTTATCACTATCATTGCCACTATCATTGCCACTATCAGTGTCACTATCAGTGTCACTATCATTTTCCGGTTCTAAAATGTAACTAGCCTTTTGGAGCTTATCATAATCATCACTATCATTGCCACTATCATTGTCCCAATCACTATCATTGTATTTGTCACTGTCATTGTCACTGTCACTATCATTGCTATCATCGAAAATGGAATTATCAATACCGATTTCAGAACGAAGATAACCTTCAATACAACTATTAATGATATTATTCCAATTATATATGGAATAACTATTACTATCCCTAACTAAAAAAGTTTTATCAGATAGGAAATTCCGTATGTTCATGGCTATAACTAGAATTCTCACTATTGTTTTTCCAACCCTGACATCTACTAAATAATCATAATCACTATGAATAGTATTATCCATATCAGTTAAAATAGATGGGTCTTCGTTTACACTGTTATTTTCAATAGGACCAAAACTGTCTATTGATTTACTTAAACCACACCTGTATTCTAAACCCCTATTAAACATCATTGAATTGAACCACCATTTTTCCATAGAGCTTTTTTCCTCTATTTACATGAAAATACAATAGATGAATAGTCATTTAAGTTTTAAGTATAGATCACTAGGATTAATAACTGATAATAATAATAACGAGCGAGTAAGTATTTAAAAAACCATTTATAACTATTTGTAATCTAAAAATTCGATTCCCTGTTATTAACAGGGAAATGCGAAATTAGGTATGAATAGAACAAGAGAGTGGGGGGATAAAAGAGAAAAGAGTTCTATAAATCTATTTATAGAAGTTATCCACACCCTCTTTATTTTCATTAATTCAATTTCATTTGTTGATTAGGGCAAAGTTACATAAAACCACCCGCCTTTTTTAAAATATCCTGACTAGTTCCTGTAAGTTGAGCACCTTGTTCAAAGAAATTAAAAATAACAGGAATATAAAAATAGGTTCTTTATTGGATCAACAAAAAAAAAAAAAACACTTTCAGGAGGTTTGATCCCGAAGAGAGGGATCAAACATCAATTTCAACGATTCGATAAACGGATCATTGGGATACATATAGATGAACAATATATCCCCTAGAAACGTATAAGAAGTTTTTTTTTCATACGGCTCTCAATCAAATTCAAAATTATGTCTTTAATTATGATGTCAAATAGATCAATCAAATCGTTAAATCAATGGTTTACGTTTTTTTCTTATTCTTTCTGAATAAAAAAAATAAAAAAAAAAAAAATAACTATTTGTGTTCGCAACCTCATACCTAAATTTTGATAACTTTAAAATAACTCAAATGAAAAAAGAGCCTTTAAGGTTTTTTATGGAGCGCTTTATTCTTTCTTTTCTTCTTGCGAATCTAGTGTTTTTCTTCATTCTAATACAATTCATTGTTGAGACAATTTTTAAATTGTATTGACTTGTTCCAAGATCCTTTAAATTATTCGTGAATCATAACATTACTTGGGGGATCTTTAATCGTCTCAAAAATGGAAGCAACATAACCATTTTGTTCGTTTCTTTCAAAAAATAATACAAGACGGGTGATTTCCTAGAATACACTTTTGATCCATTTAGCAATTCAAATAAATTTTTATTTTATCACATGGTTTGAAACGATGTTTTACCAGAACATTCGTTTTTAGTTTAGATTTGGTATGGAATTGATTCTATTTTTCAATGGTGCATAGTCATTCATTCAATTCAATCAATACATAATATAATAATCTATACTTTCTACTTCTAGGTTTTCTGAATGGACAATTTCATTTATAAACTAAAGATGTAAAAATTAAGTCGATATTCTATCAATAAATTGAATATTCTATTTTCATAGTTTGTAAATCGAAAAAATGAATTTCTTTAAGAAAAAAAAAGGTAATCTTTATTCGGATATACTATTTAGATTCAAATAGGTATAGGTTATATTCAAATAGGTATAGGTATATATCATGAATAGATATGATCTGGGACGGGAGGATTCGAACCTCCGAATAACGGGACCAAAACCCGTTGCCTTACCGCTTGGCCACGCCCCATTTTGGATTCGACACTAATAAATACTATGTATGGGTTGTTCGTCAATTCCAGTTCTAAATTTATTCTATAGAATAAATTAAATTGTTACTAGAATTTGGATATGCATAAATATCGAATTAAACTGAATTTATTGATCATTATATAGAATTCAATTAAGATATTGTATGAATATAGAATTTCTTCGATTTTTGATTTCAGAATGAAACTGTTTTGAACTGGATAAGTTAAAATGAAAAAGGGATTGGGGGTATGATCTTAGTTGATTCATTTTTTTAGTTTTTTTACTGATTTAGTAATATTCCTATCTATAAATATCAATTCAATAGTTGACTTATTTATATTCCATTATTTTCCATTTTTTCTTTTTAAATTATTTCTATTTCTTTTCTTTTTCTATATAGATTTAGAAATCAAAATTGATTTTTTCTTTTCTATTTCATTTTAATATAAGAGTATAATAAATAAAAATGATAATAATAAATCAAATTATATATATAATAAATCATATCATATATATAATAATAACATAATATAAAAAAATACAATAAAAATGAGAATTCAAAAAAAGCAAAAATACAATTTATTTTCTTAAAGAACAACATTTTTGTTATGCTTAATATCTTTAGCTTGGTCTGTATTTGTATTGACTCTGCCCTTTATTCAAGTAGTTTTTTCTTGGCAAAATTACCTGAAGCCTACGCTTTTTTGAATCCAATTGTAGATTTTATGCCAGTAATACCCTTACTCTTTTTTCTCTTAGCTTTTGTTTGGCAAGCTGCTGTAAGTTTTCGATAAGATCTTTAATTTGAATAATGTCCGAAAAAAATTAAGAATTTATTCGAAAATAAAAATGATAACATTTTTAAAGATCAGATAAGTTTTACAGCGTGAATCCTTGATTCCAAATATTAACATTTTTGGATAGACAATAAAATTAAAAAATGAAAATTCTATTATTCGATTGGAGTCCACCACCAATACCTAGGATCTTGATTGTGGATATGAAAAAATTTTTGGTAATATAAAGACTCAATTCTTACTACAAATAAATTTCCTAAGTTTTTTTTTTTTGAAATTACTTCATTTCTTATAAACTTAGTATCAAAGGAAACATAATATGAAATAGAAGAGAATCTATTCTCTTTCTCTGGCGTTTTTTTTTTTAATTATCTTGGAGATTTTGTAATGCTTACTCTAAAACTATTTGTTTACACGATAGTGATATTCTTTGTTTCTCTTTTCATCTTCGGATTCCTATCTAATGATCCAGGACGTAATCCTGGACGTGAAGAATAAGAAAATCTTTTTTGCTTTGCTTATTTGTGCTGGATTTTGAAATATTTTTTGTTTTTTTTTATCTATTTTACATCTTTAACTAGTAAAAAAAATTAAACAAAGAAAAAAAAAAAGAAACTCCATAATTTCAAAAGAAAAAAATACCAAATCATCAATAAACGGAAAGAGAGGGATTCGAACCCTCGGTACAAAAATTCGTACAACGGATTAGCAATCCGCCGCTTTAGTCCACTCAGCCATCTCTCCCCAATTCAAAAAAAAAGAATTATTATGCTTATGATACATCGCATAAACAAAAAGAACAAAAAGTAGGGCTCGAAAAAAGCCTTCTTTATATCTTATTTGATATTGATTGATAGTCATTTGATATATCTTATATGTCTTTTTTTTTTCGATTTATTATCTATAAATAAAGAGAGAATTATTGATTTTATTTTTTATACCTTCAGCAAAAAGAAAATCCAAAAATAAGATTCGCCCCCTTTTCTAAATTTCATTAGGGGGCCCCTTTACGAAACACGTCAACACTCTAATTATCGTAAAATGATGCACCTATTGCATAATTAAGACGGATTCCCTTGTTCGACAAAAGATCCTTTTATATACAATAATGGTATTGTAGCGGGTATAGTTTAGTGGTAAAAGTGCGATTCGTTCTATGGATCCCTTAATAGTTAAGGGGTCCCTTGCGTGATTCATATCACGATCAAAAACTTTATTTCTTACTTAAAGGGATTTAATCCTTTATACCTCTCAACGAACGATTCGAGGAATAACATACATTATCGTAATTTGTATACAATTTAGATTAGAATTGATTCTAAAATTATGAAACATAAGTTTTTGCAATTGGATCCCGAATCCAAATTTTTGAATATGAGTAAAGGATCCAGGGAGAATGATATAGAAAATTTGTTTCCAATCGTAACTAAATCTTCCATTTTTTTTATTATTTGTTTTGTATAGGAGAAATTGAAGCAAAATAGCTATTAAACGATTTTTTTAGTTTACTAGAAACATCAACATATTTATTAAGCTCGACGGAAATTTTATTCTTTTCCTAAAGATTCTCTCAAATAGAAATAGAGAACGAAGTAACTAGAAAAAAGCAGATTCTTCTAATACTCCTCTTCTAGAGGGATCATCTAAAAAGCAACGTGTTTTAAATGTATTCATACCGAAAGGCTGACATAGATGTTATGGGTCATTTTTTTTTTTTTTATGTATTCCATCTATCTCTTAAATTTTTCTGTAAAGGAGCTGAATGAAACAAAAGTTTCACGTTCGGTTTTGAATTAGAGACGTTCATTCATGAACGTCGACTATAACCCTTAGCCTTCCAAGCTAACGATGCGGGTTCGATTCCCGCTACCCGCTTATATCCTATTTCTCTATATATTCTATTCGAATATATTGTTTTCTATTATCGAATTCATTATTCTTACTAAATGAGTTCATTTTTTTTAAAGAACAATATATTTGTTATTAATATATTTTTTATTAATATTAAATTTTAATGATTTAGTCTTATTCTATTTAGAATAATTATTCTAAATAGATTCTCATAGATAGAGTATTTTTTAGAATTCTTTTTTCTTTTCCTTTTCACGAAAATTTCGTGAAAAGGAAAAGAAAAAAGAAAAGCGTCCATTGTCTAATGGATAGGACAGAGGTCTTCTAAACCTTTGGTATAGGTTCAAATCCTATTGGACGCAAATTTTTTCCATATCAATTTTATTGCAATTGCCTATATATTAATTATATTCGTATCTTTCTAAAAATATATTCTGAATTTATTATCTTTATTATTTTATTATTCTAAAATTCTTTATAAATATTTTAATTTTAAATTAAATATTTAAAGAAAAGATAGTAAAAGATACTAATTATGAATATAATAAAGGTATGAAATTTTGAATCAATTTTGAATCAATTTTTTTCTACTTGTTCCTGAAGTAAAAAGAGTTCCATCTGTTCCTGAATAGCTTCCTTCAAAAGGGCTTCTGCTTCCCCAGTGAATGTCTTGGTAGAAGATATGATTTCGTTAAATTTAGGTTTATTCGTTTTTAAATAAGCCCTTAACTCAACGAGAAATTTACGTACCTGATCAATTTCTAATGAATCAAGATAACCATTCGTTCCAGTATAAATAGTTATTATCTGTTCTTCCACAGTGAGAGGAGCTGATTGGGATTGTTTAAGCAACTCACGCAATCGTTGACCTCTTGCCAATTGATTTTGCGTAGCTTTATCGAGATCAGAAGCGAATTGTGCAAAAGCTTCTAATTCTGCGAATTGTGCCAATTCCAATTTTAATTTACCAGCTACCTGTTTCATGGCTTTAATTTGAGCCGCCGATCCAACTCTGGAAACGGAAATACCCACATTAATAGCTGGTCTGATTCCAGCATTGAATAGATCGGCAGATAAAAATATTTGGCCATCTGTAATGGAAATTACATTAGTAGGAATATAAGCTGAAACATCTCCTGATTGGGTCTCAACTATTGGTAAAGCAGTCATACTTCCTTCACCTAACTGAGAACTTAATTTAGCGGCTCTTTCCAAAAGACGAGAATGTAAATAAAAAACATCTCCGGGATACGCTTCGCGACCTGGTGGTCTTCGTAATAGAAGAGACATTTGGCGATAAGCCTGTGCTTGTTTGGAGGGATCGTCATAAATGATTAAAGTGTGACGTTCACGGTACATAAAATATTCAGCCAGAGCTGCACCTGTATAAGGAGCGAGGTATTGTAATGTAGCTGGAGAATTTGCTGTTTCAGCCACTATAATAGTGTACTCCATTGCCCCTCTTTCTTGTAAAGTAGTTACCACTTGAGCCACAGAAGATGCTTTTTGACCAATAGCTACATAAACACATATTACATTTTGTCCCTGTTGATTGAGAATTGTATCTGTTGCTACTGCTGTTTTACCTGTTTGTCTGTCCCCAATAATTAATTCTCGCTGGCCACGCCCTATAGGGATCATAGAATCAATAGCAATAAGTCCCGTTTGAAGAGGCTCATACACGGAACGTCTGGAAATAATACCGGGAGCGGGAGATTCGATTAACCGAGATTCCGAAGCTGAAATTTCTCCTCGACCATCAATAGGTTTAGCTAGGGCATTTACAACACGACCCAAATAACCCTCACTTACTGGTATCTGAGCAATTCTTCCTGTTGCTTTTACCGAACTTCCCTCTTGTATCAGCAAACCATCACCCATTAATACAACACCAACATTTTTGGATTCCAAATTCAAAGCAATGCCTACAGTACCCTCTTCAAATTCGACTAATTCACCTGCCATTACTTCATCAAGACCATAAATACGAGCAATGCCGTCGCCTACTTGAAGTACAGTACCTGTATTTACAATTTTTACTTCGGTATTATATTGCTCAATACGTTCACGGATAATTTTACTAATTTCATCTGCACGAATGGTTACCATGAATATTTCTTAATTTGAATTTGATTCTTTTTCGAAGGAAAAAAAAAAATAATGCCTATACTCTATATTCTAGTAGAACGACTAATCAGTTATTTTTTTCTTTCATCGCCCCAAACATATCAATATTAGCACCGATCGTACGTAAATGTAACTCGTTGTTTAAGCAACTATTCAGAGTTCCCAGAGCTCCTTGTAATGCTTGTTGTAAAACCCTCTGTTGCACTTGATTAATCGCCCTTTGTTGTTCAAAATGAATCGTTTCATTTTTGTAATTTTCGAATTGTTCCAAAGTTGTATAAATTGAATTAATTAAATTCAATTTTTCTCGTTCTATCTCGGAATAACCATTCACTCGAAACCGATCCGCTTCCGTTTCTACTTTCCTTAAGCGGGCCCGGGCTTTCTCCAGCTGTTCAACGGCTGCTTCCCGTAGTTCTTCTGAATTTTGAATAGTTCTCAAGATTCTCTGTTTTCGATTATCTAATAAATCACTTAATGAAAGTAGATTCTCTTTGCATTTATTTAAAAATGTCTATGATCTCTTCCCGAACCAAACATGAATCTTTCAATTCATTTGGCTCTCACACTCAATTCCGTATAGGAAATTTCCCTATCTTTATTATCGAATGAGCCTATCCTCTTTTCTCTATTTCTAAACATCTTGAAAATGATTACCAATACAAGATTAAAATATTTGGAGGACTCTTCTGACCAAACAAATAATTGTCAGCAAAGTTGTTTTTTTTATTCAAATCCAAAGAATTCTGATTAATTTATACGTAGGTCATCAATTCCGCATTGTATAAAAGGAGGCGTTAAACAAAACACCTGTTTTTCCTATTTTTCATCGTAAAGAGAATTCAAGTCATTTTATCGACATGAGTGTTCTATATCGAAAAAATTCCAATTTCCGTATTAACATAGTGGTAGAAAGAATACTACATTGCGTCTAAACTTCAAACTGGTTAGCTTTAACCATGGTAATGCTCCAAAATTCTTGGTTGATAGAGAATCAAAGTAGATTTACCAATGAATCGCGAAATGCTATGGTTCTTAACTATTTTTTTGTTTATTTAGTAATTTATTTAGTAAGAAGTCATTCGCCGGATCATGCACGTTTTTCTAGTTATAATGAAAAAAGTGCAGTTGGTTGGATCCAATCTATTCTTTGAAATAAACAACTCGCACACACTCCCTTTCCAAAAAAAATTAATACACCTAGCACTACACTTAGATTTATTAGATTTGTTGCTAAAATATCGGTATCAAACCCGAAACTTCCGGCGGATGGCCAGTAAATGAAGCAAAGAAAAGAATCGGTTATATTTTTCATATGATCGCATCTCCTCTTATGGATAGACTAATTTTGTTTCTACGATTCCCAGTTTTTTGATTTTTTTATTCGTTTTTTTATAATAAATTAAAGTTTATTCTATACTATTTTCATTTCTTACTAAGAATTAATCTGAATTACTAGTAAGAATTAAGAATATGAATATAATAAGAATTTTATTCTATCAAATAGAGAATATAGAATCTATTTATTAATAAATAGATTCTATATTCTCTAATTGGTTAAGATTCCCTATAAGAACGATACCTCTTAGAAGTAGATACTAGTTCTTATGTCAATTGCAAAATATCTAGTTGTTTTCAATTCTAAATTAAATAAAGGGGGCGCTCATTGGACTAAATAAAGGGACGGAAGAAGGCGAATCAGTATGTTAATCCGAATGAAGAATAAATTGTAGGAGTTAAATCGGAATATATATATATTATAGAAGTATAAAAAAAAAAAAAAAAGCAATATATATAAAAGCAATAGCAGCAATGAAAGTCCACGGAAAAAACAATATGTATTTTTCTTTTTCTATTTTTTTAAAAGATTAAACAAAAGGATTGGCAAATAAAAGTGCTAATGCTACAACCAGCCCATAAATAGTTAAAGCTTCCATAAAAGCCAGACTAAGTAATAAAGTACCCCTTATTTTGTCCTCTGCTTCCGGTTGTCGCGCAATCCCTTCTACAGCTTGCCCTGCAGCTGTACCTTGACCAACTCCAGGTCCAATAGAAGCAAGCCCGACGGCCAACCCAGCAGCGATAACAGAAGCAGCAGAAATCAGTGGATCCATGATAAGTTTCTCCTATTCCAAATAAAATAAAGAAAAGAAATAGTTAATAATATAATCAACCAAGAAATTATGACTTAATTATTTCATTCTTCATTTTCATTTATCTAGTCGAAGTTTAATTCATGAATAATTTTTATTGAATTATCCAAATAACTTCGATATTCATTTTTTTTTTCGTTTCTATCCATGTAGTTTTTTGTGAATACATACAATTTTTTTTCTTATCTTAAATTTTGAACCATTCTTTTAATTCTTCGTTCTTTCTTTTTCTTTATTTCCATTTTTGAATTATTCAATACCTAAATTTAGAGTAGTAGCAGGACAAATTTAGATAGTCATATATAACTAATGAATATCTACTATGACATATACATGTGTTTGTTCGATATCGTAAACCAATTAGTTATACCTTAGATTCAATAGGATTCAATAGGATTCGAGAATCATTCTTGGAAACCCCTAAAAAACTAAGAGTTGTCTTATAATGATTAGATTATATATATACACTTAGTTCGACCCCCTCACCCTATTTTTTGTCCTTTCTTTTATTCATTATTATCCCACATGGATCGAATTAATCTAAATCAATTCGAAAGACCAAATTATTACTATGGAAATATTCGAATTTAATTTGATTTAGGAAAATCAAATAAACTTTGGTCAATTATTAAATGTGAATGAATGAAACGGAAATATTTTCTAGTTCGATATAACATCTTTTTTTTTTTTTGAATCACATGTCATAAACAACGTAGATATCATCCGAAATTATAGTTCCCAATCTAATATTATTTCTAATATTAATTAAATATAATATATTAAATATTAATATATTATATTTAATTAATATTAGAAATTAAGTAAATATTAGTATATTATATTTAATTAATATTAGAAATAATTAATATACTAATAAGTAAATATATTAAATATACTAATCGTAAATATATTAAATATACTAATCTGACATCTAATAAGAATTTTCATTAAATATGTTTATAGTTCTAATTAAATGAACAAAATAATAAATAAAAATAATATTCATTGGAGTAAAATACAAATTGGTCAAAAAAAGACTATTTTGATAACTAATCAATGATGGCCTTCCATAGATTCACCTATATAAGCCGCAGCTAAGGTAGCAAAAATAAGAGCTTGAATACCGCTTGTAAATAATCCCAGAAACATAACAGGTATAGGAACTACTAAAGGTACTAACGAAACAAGAACAACAACTACTAATTCATCAGCTAATATATTTCCGAAAAGTCGAAAACTAAGTGATAAGGGTTTTGTGAAATCTTCTAAGATGTTAATCGGTAAAAGGATTGGAGTTGGTTGGATGTATTTACCAAAATAAGCCAATCCTTTTTTTGAAATACCCGCATAGAAATAGGCTACTGACGTAAGTAAAGCTAATGCAACAGTAGTATTTATATCATTTGTGGGTGCAGCTAATTCTCCATGAGGTAACTTTATAATTTTCCAAGGCAAAAGAGCCCCTGACCAATTCGAAACAAAAATAAATAGAAACAAAGTTCCAATAAACGGAACCCACGGACCATATTCTTCTCCAATCTGAGTTTTGCTCACGTCTCGGATGAATTCAAGGACATATTCAAAGAAATTCTGACCGGACGTTGGAATAGTTTGCGGATTTCTAACAACTAGAATGGTTGAAATTAATAAGATAGCAATTACAACCCAAGAGGTAATAAGTACTTGAGCATGCACTTGAAAATCCCCTATTTGCCAATAGAAATGTTGACCTACTTCGACAGCAGATATATCATAGAATCTGTTTAATGTGTTGATGTAACATAATAGAACATTCATATTGCCCTGCCCTCTAAAAAAAAAATATATATATAACTTGAAAGGGAATTATTTTGATTCAACCATTTCCTTATTTGACTTTCATTTCCTTTTCTATTTTGAATACCTACTAATCACAAAATATTTATTTTTGCAAAATTTTGTAATGCTATAATAACCGATTCCATAAATCTATGACCGCCCAACCAAATCTAAAAATTTATTTATCTTATTATTAATCAAAAATTTCGTATATAGCTAGAACGACCCTCACAAATTGCAAAAACTAATTTGTTAAGAATTAATCGGATTGAAGCTATAGCATCATCATTAGCTGGAATCGAAATATCTGCTAGATCTGGGTCACAATTTGTATCGATTAAACAAATCGTTGGAATTCCCAAAGTGATACATTCTCGAAGAGCCGTATATTCTTCTTGCTGATCAACGATTATTACAATATCGGGTAACCCCGTCATATATTTTATGCCACCCAGATATGTTTCCAAATGAGATAATTGTCTCTTGAACATAGCGGCATCTCTTTTTGGAAGAGAGTTCAGTTTCCCTGTCTTTTGCTCCGTTCTCAAGTCCCTGAACTTACGAAGTCTCGTTTCTGTAGTATACCAATTCGTTAACATACCTCCGAGCCATTTTTTATTAACATAATGACATCGAGCTCTTATTGCAGCCCGTGTTACTGAATCGGCTGCTTTTTTTTTTGTACCAACAATTAAGAATTGTTTTCCCATGCTTGCTGCATCAAAAACCAAATCACAAGCTTCTGATAAAAAACGAGCAGTTCGAGTAAGATTTGTAATATGAATACCTTTACGCTTTGCCGATATAAAAGGTGCCATTCGAGGATTCCATTTCCGAGTATCATGGCCAAAATGAACTCCAGCTTCCATCATCTCTTCAAAAGTTATGTTCCAATATCTTTTTGTCATTTATCCCCACACGTTTTTTTTTTTAAAAAAGTGAAAAAAACGAGACCAGGTATCCTGAAATAGCAATAAATAATTGTTCCGATGGAACCTTCTCTTTTATAGACGATTGGCCGTTAATATATAATCAGGTCATTTATTTTTTTCTATTTATTATACTTTATTACCAAATCAAATGACTGCATTTAAAGGGATGAATTGAATGCTTCCTAAAAGCGCATTCAATCCTATATTTCTAATGTATCACAGAAAATTATTTGAAATGAAAAGAATCAAATAATTTTCTGTGATGGAACAAAAGATTTCGAATTTCTACTTCGAATAATTTTTTTTTTTTCAAGGTAATTTTGTTATATTGCGTTGACCGTGAACGGTGCATTATTCTTTTGAATCCGGTACCAACGGGTATCATTCCCCCTAAAACAACATTCTCTTTAAGACCTTTCAACCAATCAATACGACCCCGAAGAGCGGCTTTTGCTAAAACTCTAGCAGTTTCTTGAAAACTCGCTTCGGATATGAAACTTTGAGTATTCAGAGATGTTTTTGTTATTCCCAATAATAAAGCTCGGTAACAAATTGCTTCTTCCAAGGCACGCCCAGTTCGTTCTGCTCGCAATAATCCAATTAATTCACCGGGTAAAAATACATTAGACATTCCATCTTCTGAAACCAAGACTTTGGATGTTATTTGACGCACAATAATTTCGATATGTCTATTATGGATGTGTACTCCCTGGGATCGATAAACCTTTTGGATTTTATTAACCAAAGAAATACGACTTTGCGCTATAGTTAGCTCAGCACCAATCAAGAATCCCCAAGGAATGCCGAGAATTCTTGTTATACACTCATTCCAAGCATCAATTCTTTTTTCGAGATTCATCGATATTGAATCAATCGAACGTATTTCTAATATCTGTTCCACTTTTGGAAGACCTTGTGTTATATCACCGGATCTCGATTTTTCATATATGAATGTAACTAAAATATCTCCTTGATAAAGGATTTCTCCATAATGGCCATGAATGGTTGCTCCTGGAGTCGCCAAATATGGGTTAGCCGATCTTATTATTACAGAATCCATTTGAACAGTTATAACTTGACCCGATTTTAGTTTTAGATGTGGTCCATTTTTCATTTTAGCTATACATATATTTTCACAAATAAATTGTCCAAGACTAATTATTGTAAACGTTTTTTCACAATCATAATGATGTAGAAAATACCAATTCAAATGGAATGGATTCAAAACGATATTACTGTCTAGATCGGGTTTAAAAATTTTATCATTTTCGTCCATTAAATAATATTTAATTACTTGAAAAATTTCCGTTATTTTGTCAAGTTGGAAATTTTTCATTATTGATATTTGATTATGAGTTATTAAACGGTAAAGTGAATAAAAATTTCCAACTTGACGGGCTATCCCTAAAGGGCCTAATGAATTATTATTATTAATTGGAATTTTAGGATTTTTTTTTATCCCATTGTGATATTTAACATTGTTGAATGGTCTTATTTGAAAACAATTAGATGATGACAAAATTATCCAAGATCGGCATTCCTTATTTCTATTCAACAACATACGAATAGTTCCGTGATTTTGGCTAAGTGATTTTTTAATTTTTGCCTTGGAATGAATAGAAAAAAATGGATTGATATTGATCCGATCCGATTCATTATCCGCGATCAATCCTAAACCAGATGGGTCATTTCTTTTTCTGATATATGAAGTATTCGATTTTACTAAGTCAATTCTTAGAAAATACTCAATCAAACCGTTTGTACTTACTTCAACAAAGGAAGAGGGGGCCTCCTCAATAGAAGTACTTTTTTTGCCTTGATCCCAATTCAAGACTAAACAAGTCCGAACTAATTGAATCCTTGTGTCGGAAATTCCCCGAATGGATTTTCCATTTCCATAAAGAATATAATTGACAACTTTGAGTTCCAGATTATCTCTTTCCTGGAATAGATCTTGGGGAAAAAGTTTTACAAAATCGATACTGTCCGGTATTTCATATAAAATTACAGGCCGAACCAAAACAAAATACTTTTTCTTGGTAGTTGTGATCCATTGGACATAGATCCAATTATGAATTTTTTTTGATTCCTTCCATTTTTTTTTTACCGTTCCGGGTGGTATCAAGATAGAACTGTGTCGGGATATCTTATCCCTCTCTCCGGGAAAATGGATATTTCCAGAAAATATTTTTAATTCGATTTTTTTTTTTTTCTTTTCTAATCGGACCAATCCGCCTACTCGACTTCTTATATTGAAAGTGATTGGTGTTCCTATTCCAACGAGACTATTATTCCGTACCATTATGGAAGAAGATTCGGGTAAAATATGCACTTCTTCGGGAATAAAAAAAAATCGATCTACTTTGATTTGGTATTTTGGCTTTAATTCTTTGATTCCTCGATACTCAATGAAATCTTCTTTTTGAAAAACGGAATGAATTCCTATAGTTCTATATTTAGTAATTCCTGAATTCTGTCTTCTGTATTGAGGATCATCGAAATAAGCAAAAATACTATTTCTATGAAAAATACCATTGATAGGTATTTCAATGGAAACACCAGAAGGTCGCATTAGTTCGTTCTTTCCTTCTTGAATCGATTGGAATGGAATAAGAAATCTATTTCTTCGTCTTTTGGCCAATAAATAAAAAGTATCGTGAAAAATAGCAGGATCCATTAAATGAGAATGATCCGTACATATTATTTGATTAAATATTGAATAATTGCTAATCCCCTTTTCTTTTGTACCAAAAGTCTTCAAACTTAATAATTTTCGTTTTACTTCATCATTACTTACTAAAAGATTAGAAATATTTCTTTTTCCAGTAGAAAGAGAATCAATGTTAATTTGATCTTGATCCTTGCGAAGTAAAAAATGGATTGTATCAGACCTGCACGACTTTCCTGATAAGATCCATAAATGACTTGTTTTTGGTAAGATATGTACATTACTATACAAAAATTCGGATGCATGGTACACATCGGTACTCCAATGCATTTCGCCTTCTGAGTCAGAATAAATATGTTTTCGAACCCTTTCTTTCAAATTAAAAGTATATGTTCCCGCGCGGATCTCAGCAATCACTTGTTCTGATTTTACATATTGATCATTTTGAACTAATAGAAAACTTTTTGGTGGAATAATCACGTTATGTATAATATCGTCACTTTCAATAGTTACATACAAGTCTATATTACATATAAAAGCAGGATATCCATGACGTGTACGTGTAGGGTGAACTAAATCTTCATTAAATTTTATTTTTCCATTCGAGGGGGCTCGCACATATTCCGCAGTACCCCCTGTGAATACTCCACCAGTATGAAAAGTTCTTAATGTTAGTTGAGTTCCCGGTTCGCCAATAGATTGACCAGCAATAATACCTACAGCTTCTCCCAATTCTACCAGGTCCCCATGAATAGGACTCCGCCCATAACACAATCGGCAGATCCAAGACGTATTCCTACAGGTAAAGGGGGTTCGAATAAATATTGGTTGTGTTTGAAAAGTTATGAATCGATTGATAAGTCCAATTCCAATATCTTGATTTCTAACGACAATGCACCGTGAACCGATATATATATCGTCTGCTACTACACGACCAATTAATGTTTGTATCAAAATTCTTTCTGGTATCATTCCATTTCGGGTATTTACAGAAATCCCGCGAATCGTACCGCAATCTGTTCGACGTACAACAATGTGTTGAACCACTTCAACAAGTCGACGTGTAAGATATCCAGCATCTGATGTTCGTACAGCAGTATCCACAACCCCTTTACGGGCTCCGTAGCAAGAAATTATATATTCTGTTAAAGACAGTCCTTCTCGTAAATTGCTTTGAATGGGTAAATCAATCATTTGTCCTTGTGGATCTGACATTAATCCTCTCATTCCGACTAATTGGTGCACTTGAGATGCATTTCCTCTAGCTCCTGAAAAAGACATTATATGGACTGGATTAAAGGGGTCAGTCATCCTAAAATTAGGATTCATTTCTTGTCGCAAATATTCGCTTGTAGCATACCATATTTCAATGGATTGGCGTAATTTTTCTACCGCATGTACATTCCCATACTGATTATGTTTTTCCAAAATAGAACTTTGTTGTTCAGCATCTTGGACTAGCCATCCTTTAGAAGGTATTGTTAAAAGATCATCAATTCCTAATGAAATAGATGTAGCAGTAGCTTGACGGAACCCTAGAGTCTTTACTTGATCCAGGATGTGTGATGTATATGCCATTCCGAAATGGTCTATTAATCTGCTAATAAGTCGTTTAATGGCAGTTCCACCTATCACGTTATTGTGAAAGACTAGATTGGCCCGTTCTGCCATAAGTACCTCCATATTCCACTCAGTGGGATTCGGTTCGACAATGAATTTGAGTCAATGATTGGAAAACTTCCTTTTCTTTATGTTTATTCACGTAGAAAATTGAAAAGATGCTAGTTGACCTGAATTTACGCCAGTATCATAACATAAATTTACCTAGCTGGATATCAACACTAACCATCTATATGATTAGATACCATATGAATAGGCTCGAGAAAAACCTTGTATAGCTTCTTCAATTTCTCGATAAAAAGAAATATGACCAACAGTGGTTCTAATGTATATACAACGAATTTCTTTTTTTATACTTCTTATTACTAAATAATGCCCATAAATTTCATAATAGGTACCAAAAGATTCATAGTGAACTTCGATAGGAACTTCTCTTGAAGACATAATGCATTGATCTATTCGCCACCGGAGCCAAAAAGGACTATCGAAATTTATTCTTTTCTGTCGATAAGCTCCAATTGCATCATAGGAATTGCAAAAAAAGGGTTCTTTTTTTTTCATATACTTAGAGTTATTATTGCTAATTTTTTCATTTTTAGAATTTCTGCAATTAAACGGATTATACCTGTTTGCACAAATACCTCGACGATTTCCGCTAGTTAATACATAAAGGCCTATAAGCATATCTTGAGTTGGTACGGAAATGGGATCCCCAATAGCCGGAGACAAGAGGTTTGTATGAGAAAACATAAGTAAACGAGCTTCTGCTTGAGCCTCCAAAGATAAAGGCACATGAACAGCCATTTGATCCCCATCAAAGTCTGCATTGAATCCCTTACACACTAATGGATGTAAACAAATAGCACGTCCTTCTACTAAAATAGGTTGAAATGCCTGTATGCCCAATCTATGCAAAGTAGGCGCTCTATTCAGCAATACTGGATGCCCCCGCATAACTTCTTGAAGTATTTCCCATACAATCGGTTCTTTTTCCCGTATTTTACTCTTAGCAACTCCTATGTTCGAAGCAAAATGTTTTCGAATTAAACCACGAATTAGAAATGTCTGAAATAGCTCTATTGCTATTTCGCGGGGCAATCCACATCGATGTAATGAAAGTGATGGACCTACGACAATAACAGAACGCCCCGAATAATCAACTCGTTTTCCAAGCAGAGTCTCTCGAAATCTTCCCTCTTTGCCCTCAATTATATCTGAAAACGATTTGTAAACTTTATTATGACCGTCCCTCATTGGTTGTCCGCGGATTCCATTATCAAGGAGTGTATCCACGGCTTCTTGTACCAATTTTTCTTGACACATTACTAATTCCCCTGGTGTAGATCTACTTGTTGTTAATAGGTCAATAAGAGTATTGTTCCGATAGATAACTCTTCTATAGAGTTCATTAATATCCGAACTCATTAGTTTCCCTCCATCTATTTGAATAATCGGTCTCAATTCGGGAGGAAGAACTGGTAAGAGACATAAAACCATCCATTCTGGTTCTATATTTGTTCGGATAAAGTGCTTAGCTAATTCCATGCGTCGAACCAAAAAATTCTTTCTTCTTCCTACTTTTCGATCTTCCCATTCATTTTCATTGTCAGTGGATCCCTCTTCTCCTAATTCTTTCCATTCTACCAACGAAGAATCCATAATAATTCTTAAATCCAGATCAACTAATTGTTCTCGTATAGCACCTGCTCCACTAGAAATTTCTCTATTTCGAAATGTATCGAAACCTTGAGTAGCAAAAAAGAGTGGGATACTGTATTTCCAAGATTGGATTTCATATTCGAATGAACCTCGTAATCGTAAGAAAGTAGGTTTTTTAACTACGGGCCTAGCAAACGAAAAATTTGGATAGGATCCAATAAGATGGATCTCCCCCTTTGAAAATCGGACGTGAGGGTTTCCTCTCATCCGGCTAAAGTATTTACACACAATAAAGATAAAGAAAGGGGTTTCCGTTTTCAAATTTTTGAAAACCTCTAAATCTAAAATAAAAAAGGTTTACTCTTTACTCAAGTTATCAATACAGACGAAGCAACATTTCATTGATACATTATTCTTTGTTTCGGAATTCTTTATGCAATTCGAAATTACGACAGAAATAAAATGTAAAATTCTTGAGTAGTCTACCTCCCTTCGAACGAAGAATCCTCTAAAATAAAATTTTTAATAAAAAAGGGAATATCCTCGAATTCATAAGAGATTTCTTTGTCTATGTATCATACCATATTGATCTTTTAGGTCAAGACGTCACCTCGACGGTTATGCCACGATGTCTTTAAGCCTATATGCGATAGATAGACTTCGGCAATCATGATATATTATATTTTATTCTTTGAACTTAATTTAAGTTCTTAAAAAAAAAAAAGAGATGAAATAATTAATTCCACAAAAAAATAATTTTTTTTTTTTTTCACAAGGTACGTACAGTTATAAATAACTATTTATTTGTTACTGAATTGACCATAGACCAATTCCCTTATTGATTTGGGAGTATTCAATACACCCATGAATTCTGAGCTTCATGTTACTCATCCCAAGAGACATGTCAGATAGAGGACATTCCAATTTAATTGAATGGAATGACAGTTTATCATTTGAAATCTGTACAATAAGAATTTTTATCAAATCACACATCGCAGTATACTAGACCTTCTAATTCTTTAAGAGGTTTATCTAAAAGACTCGCAATATAACTAGGAAGACGTTTCAAATACCACACATGGGTTACTGGACATGCTAGTTTTATATACCCCATTTGATATCTACGTACCCGAGAATCAATAAATTCTACTCCGCATTGTTCACAAAATTTGGGTTGGTCTTTTTTATCTCCGATTACTCGATAATTTCCACAAGCACAAATCCCACTTTTTATAGGCCCAAAAATTCGTTCACAAAATAATCCATCTTTTTCAGGCTTATTGGTTTTGTAATGAAGAGTATAGGGTTTTGTTACCTCTCCAACAATTTCTCCATTAGGTAGGATTTTTTTTGCCCAAGCACTTATTTGTTCAGGAGAAACTGATCCAATTCGAAGGTGTTGATGTTTATACTGATCAATCATAGAATAAAATTTCTGATTCAGTCCAATTAAACTTCCTTCCTTTGAATCTGGAAGTCTTTCTCAGATACAAGGAAATGATTCAGTTCCAGAGCCAAAGATCGTAGTTCTCGAACGAGCAATCGAAAAGATTCTGGAGCATCCACAGGTTTAGGTATTGTTCCTCCAATAATCGTAGTTCCGAGTACTTCTTGACGAGCTTTAATATGATCAGATTTATAAGTCAGCATCTCTTGTAAAATATGAGCAACACCGAACCCCTCGAGCGCCCAAACCTCCATTTCGCCTACCCGTTGTCCTCCTTGTTTCGCCCTTCCTTTAAGGGGTTGTTGTGTAACAAGTGCATAATGTCCACTGGAACGTCCATGTATTTTATCATCAACTTGATGAATTAATTTCAAGATATAAGGTTTTCCTATTATAACAGGCTGTTCAAAAGGATTCCCTGTTCTTCCATCAAATATTCCGCTCTTTCCCGGATACTCGGGTTCAAATATCCATGGATTCGATGTTTGTTTACTGGCTTCATATAATTCAGAAAACACAAGTTTTCTGGAAGCCTCCTGTTCATATCTCTCATCAAAAGGTGCTATTCGATAATGTCTATTTAGCATACTCCCAGCTAATCCGAGTGAACATTCCAATATCTGTCCTACATTCATTCGTGAGGGTACCCCTAATGGGTTGAAGACCATATCAACGGGTCTTCCATCTTGCAAATAAGGCATATCCTGTCTAGACAAAATCTTTGAAACGATACCTTTATTTCCATGTCTCCCGGCCACTTTATCACCTACTTTAATTTCACGTTTCTGTGAAATATATATATGAATCGTTTCTGGATTATAGCTAGAACCTGCTTTTTTTTGGATCCATCTCACATCAATAACTCGGCCCCTACCACCTATAGGTAGTTTTAGACAAGTTTCCTTTGAGGTCGATACCTGAATCCCAAGTATAGCTCGTAATAATCTATCTTCCGGAGCATAGGAGGATTCTTTCGCCATTTGAGGCGTTAATTTACCCACTAAAATATCCCCTGTTTCTACCCAAGATCCCAGAATCACAATTCCATTTTTGTCTAAATTTCGGAGTAAATGGGCTTCTAGATGTGGAATTTTATTAGTGATTCTTTCAGGACCATGGCTTGTCACATGAGTCTGAATTTCATATTTACGTATGTGAAAAGAAGTATAAATATCTTCATAGACCAGACGTTCACTAATGAGTACAGCATCTTCAGAATTGTAACCTTCCCATGGCATATAAGCTACTAATACGTTTTTTCCCAAAGCGAGTTCACCGCCAACAGTAGCAGCACCATCTGCTAAAATTTGTCCCTTTTTTACGCATTTACCTTTATGAACCTGGGATTTTTGATGCATGCAAGTATTTTTGTTGGAACGTTGATATCTAATTAATGGAATACTTAGAGCATTCCCATTTCCAAATAAAATGATCTTGTCAGTATCGTTATAAACGATCTTTCCTGCGTGTTCGGCTATAGCGGGAACTCCTGAATCTAAGGCCACTTGGCGTTCCAATCCAGTTCCAACAATGCACTTTTCGGACCGAGAAAGAGGAACTGCTTGACGTTGCATATTAGAACTCATTAAAGCTCGATTCGCATCATTATGCTCGATAAAAGGAATCAGGGAAGCTCCAATAGAAAAATATTGGAAGGGAAAAATACTTCGAAGATGAACCTGTTCCCATGCAATAGTTAGAAATTCTTGACGGTATCGAGCTGGAACAATCTGCTCCTCCTGAATACCTCGATTCAGTGCTAAAAAATTTCCCGTCGCTACCATATAGTATTCATCTCTACTTGGTGATAAATAAAGCATTCGTATTCGTTTTGATCTCTCAGAAATTTCAAAAAATGGACTTTCTATAGACCCCCAAGGACCAATCCTTGCGTGAATTGCCAAGGATCCAATAAGTCCTACATTGATTCCTTCCGAGGTGTCAATTGGACAAATGCGTCCATAGTGACTAGGATGGATATCCCGTATCCGAAAACTAGCAGTTCGCCCCGTCAATCCTCCAGGACCCAAATAACTCAATTTTCTCCCATGAACTATTTGGGTCAATGGATTGGTTCGATCTAAAACTTGAGATAATGGGTGTAATCCAAAAAACGATTCATAAGTGGTTGTTAATGGAGTTGAAGTCACTAAATTCTGAGGAGTAGGTATCAATTTATATCTAATTGCTCCAGATATAGTTCCTCGAATTATATTTTCTAAACGAACGAGAGCCAATCCAAATTGATCTTGTAATAGATCTGCTACGGAACGAATACGTTTATTTTTCAAATGATTCATATCGTCAAGTGTACCCATTCCAAATTTCATTCCAATCAAATGATCCGCAGCTGTCAATATATCTCGCGGTAACAAAAATGTATTGTTCTCGGGTATATCAATGTTCAGTCTTCGGTTCATATTTCGGCGACCAATCCCTCCTAATTCACATCTTTGTTGAAAAAATTTTTTTTGTAATTCCGTACATAAAGATTCAGGAAATATGGGATCTCCGCCTACACAAGCAAATTGTCGATAAAACTCCAAAATGGCATTTTCTTTTGACCCTATTTTTTTTTCCTCCTTTTCATTGAGGAAAGACATAAAAATTTCGGGGTAGCAAACGTTCTCAAGAATTTCGCTTAAATTCGAACCCATAGCTGATGATAGAACTAGAATAGATATTTTCTGTTTCCTACTTACACGAGCCCATATCCTTGCTTTTCTATCAATTTCTAACTCTAATCTTCCCCCCCAATCGGATATTATTGTGCCAGTATAGACTGAAATTCCGTTATGGTCCAACTCTGAACGATAATAGATACCAGGGCTTTGCAATATTTGATTGATTACAATTCTGTATATTCCATTTACTATAGAAGTTCCCAGGGAATTCATTACAGGAATGTTTCCAATAAAAATAATTTGTTCTTGGATATCCCTACTGTTTTTCCAAATTAATCCCGCGGATATATATAATTCAGAGGAATATGTAAGTGATTCATATACAGCATCTTTTTCTTTTATCGAGGGTTCTACCAATTGATATGTTTCCACAAATAACTGAAATTCAATTTCTTGATCCGTATCTTCAATTTTTGGAAACTTAAAAAGTTCTTCTGTTAAGCCCCGATCAATGAATCTACAAAACCCTTCAAATTGTATTTGATTCAATCCGGGTAGTGTAGACATTCCTTCATTCCCAACCCCAAGCATTTTCAATTTCCCCATTTATTTTATAGAAAATATCCCGTGATTTGCTGTCATTCTTCATTGAATCACATGAATCGATTTAGCAATAATGGAATTTCTGGTCTTTTTACTTTACTGAATCACATGAAATTTTACCTAACTACGTCTATGAAATTGAAATACCTATTTATGAAAACAGGAGATTTTATACTCAAATTGGAATTTGCAACAAAACAACCAATATAGAATATAACTTGTAATATAAATCGAAACAAATTGATAAATTTCACCTAGACTTGGGGTATTTTATAGTAGTAGTATAGTATGTTATTACATAACTCTAATTCGATTGATACCCCAAAAAATGAATTCAGGATTTGTTCGGCTCCATGAGATAAAGATATCAAAAATAAAATAATCAGAAAAAATATACAATTTATTTTTTTTTTTTTTCGAATTTGAGAATACGATTGCAGTGCATAAAAAGACTTGGATTTATTAAACATGCATAGATCTAACTTCAGCTATAACTATTTCTATATGTCTCTTACTTTATTGCAGTCCTATTTGTTCGGGACAGCACATGTTATGTTGTGTTCATTTATTTTTTCTACTCATTCATTAATCTATTTAATGAAAAATTGGCAAAAAAATGAAAGCACGAGAATTTATCGAAAATTCCCTATAATATAGGTATGTGTAACAACGAAAATGCATGTTCTGGGGTTGACATATATTAACAGTTGCTGTTATAATTGAAATAGAGAAGGATTAAAAAAAAAAAAAAAAATAATAATATTGATTGGTTATGTATCAATTTCTATTCTATTTTTTTCTCATTAATAAAGATAAAGAATAGATTAAGATTCAAGAATTTTTCAGGAATTTGTAGTTAACGGTTGCTATTTGTGCTGAAATTTTGACTTTTCTTTTGTGACTGAAAGGTATAGGTATACATTTGTTTTCAATAGAAAAAGGGGATTAAAGAAAACGGAATTTAAGATACAAACACATCAAAAAAAAGAATTTAAGAAACCCATTTTTGTTTTTTTGAGAGGAGGAGGGGTATTCGGATCTATTTTTTTGTATTATTTTGGCGATATGGCCGAGTGGTAAGGCGGGGGACTGCAAATCCTTTTTCCCCAGTTCAAATCCGGGTGTCGCCTGATCGATAAGAGAATTCAAATAGTTTATTTCGTTTTGTTGATATAGAAAACTTTTTCTTTTTTTCCAGCGCAAGCTAGTGTAGGAATAAGGGACTAGTTTGATGCTAAATTCTAAGCATCGGGAAGTTTGTTCTCTAAAATGTTGTAAATATTTTCGTCTCAGAGTCAACGAAATTAGAGAGATGAAAAGGAATAGATCAATCTTGAAATGATAGTCCTTTTATTTCACTACTATTGTAGTGTCCATCTACTTTTGGGGTCTTTAATTAGATTGGATAGGGATAGGTCGGATGGGGAATATAATTCCATTTTAAGTTAGGGAAGGTGTTGAAGAAAAACCTTGTATACAAACTTATGGTAAAGTATATGAACGCTTCTTCATTTATTCCATATTAGTTAGATTAATGAAATTGAATATCTAATTAGATTTCTTTTTTTATTATTATTATATTAATATATTAATAAAAAAATCCAATTCAAAAAGAATCCATTTTTTTCTAATCTCTAGTAAAAGAATTTTAGAGGATGTTTTCCAATTGTTGTATAGAACGAATCGGGAGACAATCAAATGGAAATAAGAGATGCAAATAAGAGTCTGAGTATGCAAAGAAATCTATCTTGATTCTATTCTATATTTTTTATTTTTGACTGAATGAAATGGGGGGGTAAAATAAAACATAGGTCTTTTTATTCGTACCTAATTAGTACGATGCATTTCCTTACTACTCTCAAGGGTATTTTTTATTTATGCTTAATTTAATATTTTTCAATTCTACTAGAAATCAGGTAAGAACTTGTTAGATGTTCTAATTGGATGTTTCGTCAATGGTGTTATGACGGAATCTTTTTTTGACTCTGTACCAGCGATTCCACTATTATTATAAGATATTATAAAATTTTTAGTGAAAAATAAAAACGAAAATAATACAAGAAAAAGTAGTAAACAATAATAAAAAAATTTCTTCATATTGATAGAGATAGGAGACAAAATTTACATGGATATAGTAAGTCTTGCTTGGGCTGGTTTAATGGTAGTTTTTACATTTTCCCTTTCCCTTGTAGTATGGGGAAGAAGTGGACTCTAAGAGGACTACTAATTGAGTTAAGGGATCAAAATGTCTCAATTATTTTATAGCTAAGTTCTTCCATTTTTTAACTATTGAATTTTGTTATTTTATTAATATAACTAAATACTAATTAATGAAATGCAATTCGATACTTCATTTTGAAACTCTATTGTATTCCAGTGGTGTAATATAATATTGAAAAAAAAAATACTCTTTAAATCAAACAAATATTTGAATTGTTCCCATCTTATTGTCCCGGGAATACAGATAATTGGAAACGGATTACTACTCCAAACTTAATTCTTTTTAAGATTTATATTTCGATGAACTGGTTACCACCAATCTTTTCTAAATATGAAAAACTTTTTCATCGAATCCCCTGATCAGTTGTCAATTATTTAATCAATTCATTTTTTTGGAATACTAAAAATAAAAAGATTATTATTTATTTTTTTTTTTGTTTTTTATTATTTATCGGGATTATGAAAAGAATGTGAAATCTAAAAATTCAAATAATTAAGAATAAAAATGTATTTTTGATTATTTCAGATTGATTGGAACCAATACAAATATAATAGATTAGATCAAACAAAGAAAAAATGTGGACACTATGGAATTCACATTCCATAGATATCTATAGATATACCCATATGAAAAGAAATATTTAAATAGGTCCATCCATATTAAACTTCTTTTTTTTAAGTAAAACATTCCATTTTTACCATACCGTAATAGTATATAGTAGAAAGAAATAGATTTGATTTCTTTCTACTATACTATCTACTATACTATATAGATTTCATAGAATTCTGCTGATTGTAGTCTGATCATTTTATTTAAAAGAAAGACCCGAAATGGAAACCCTTTTTTCTTTATTCAATCATTGTCATCGCATTGATAAGAAATCAGAAGTCATGTTTAATTAAAATTAGTCACTTTGACTTACCGTTTTTACGTAAATTATAAGTAAAAAGGCAGTAGGAACTAGAATGAAGAGTGCAGTAGCTATAAATGCGAGAATATTGACTTCCATAATCTCTATGTTTTCTTTCTCTTTTATTTCTAATAAATACTTCGGGATTTAATCCCATAGAAATGAAAAATCTTTCGTCAGTAAATTCAGTGGTATAAATTTTATCTCGATGATATAAAATCGGATCAATATCACGAATAACAATATCGGAGCTATCAAATCAATTCATCGTCGAGAATTAAATAGTATAACATAGGAAGATCTTTTATCCATACCAAATAAAAAAAAAAAAATTACTTTCTGATGCAATGAAAAATTCCTTTTTCTTTCTTCGTCCGAACCTTTACATTATACTAAAAAAGAAAAAAGGAATCCCTGTTAGAAATGAGATTTTTTTTTTTCTTTTTTATTCCCTTTCACATACGAAATCAATTGATATTTTTTGGATTTGTATCCATCGGGACTGACGGGACTCGAACCCGCAGCTTCCGCCTTGACAGGGCGGTGCTCTGACCAATTGAACTACAATCCCAGGGAAAAAGTTGTATAGCATACATATTCTTACTATTTCATTCAAACCCTTTGTTTTTCTATTTTAGATTCGAACCCCTGTACTGTAACTGAAAGAGGCAGACTTATATATTGATATATTGATATTTTTATGGGTCTGCACTTTAGCGAAATCGACACGGATTATTCGCAATCCGTTCCTTATTGCTAACTTGATTGAAAAATCAATGAATCAAGGAAACAAAAAAGACTCTTTTTTTACTTTAATCCTTTCCTAAGACTTTAGATTTTAAAATCCCGATAGGAATTTTTCAAAATCCGAATTTGTGGAAAAAATATGTAATATGGAAAAAAGAAATAGCACTCGAGATTTTATTCTTCTGTATGGGAGCCCATTGGTGATTTTCAGAGAACACCAAATGGGTTATATCATTTCATGGTGGATCAGCAAATTTTTGGGCCGAGCTGGATTTGAACCAGCGTAGACATATTGCCAACGAATTTACAGTCCGTCCCCATTAACCGCTCGGGCATCGACCCAGGAAGAATCAATTTTAGTCTTTATTAAAAATCCCTGATCAATTTCCTTTTGTAGTACCCTACCCCCAGGGGAAGTCGAATCCCCGTTGCCTCCTTGAAAGAGAGATGTCCTAAACCACTAGACGATGAGGGCATACTTGTCCGACCTCCATTCTACTATGTTCATACATAGTATGAACAGTTTTTTGAAATTGTCAATATAATGGAATGATATGATTCGATCAGAAGGATCTTTCAGAATTCCTTAAAATATCATTTAGATTTCGAAATTGTTCATTCCAATCACCAATTTATAAAACTATAAAAAAATAATGCGAAAGAAAACAAAAGAAAGAGAGAATCCTTTCAGGGAATGATTGATTTTCTGGAACAGGTGCGGCATTAACACCTCATTTCTTTCACTTTCATTCAGTGTTAAGAAGATTGAATTAGTGGGTACATGTATCAATGAAATAAATTTTGTGTTATGATGAAGATGATTTCAATTCGAATCGGTTTTGAAAAAATCCATTCCATTGATATTTATCAAATCCAATATCCAAAAATCATTTTTTTAACTATACTCACTAGCTAAATCCAATTTATTGTTCGTTAAAAAGTTGCTATGTAAAAAAAATAGATCTATTCTATATATATAATTTGAGTATATGCAGTAACAAATAGATGTACTAAACTCATATCCATATTGGATGGTTCCTTATTCGGGAATTGACTCAAATGGAGCCCCTTTAACTCAGTGGTAGAGTAACGCCATGGTAAGGCGTAAGTCATCGGTTCAAATCCGATAAGGGGCTTTTTTGTCAAAAAATGACAACAGTAATATAAATGACAACAGTAATATTCCGATTTGAAGGAAGAATAGAGATATTCTTGATATTTGTAAGAAGTTTCTCTTTGTAAAAAAAAACTAAGGAATAGTTGAATTTCATTAAAAAATCGATTTTTTATTCTATTAAATTGTTGTTATCATTCGAATGAATTCGAATAGAGTAAACTCATTCTAGTTAGAAAGTGAAAGAGTATTCTTTTCTATATATCTATTTTTTTAGACTGTGATATTTCCTTTAATTGTAAGATATTCCTATCCTATTTTCTATTATTCCAATCAAAAAAAGGGAAAGATTCTAAAAAAAAGTAAGTGGACCTAACCTATTGAATCATAACTATATCCACTATTCTGATATTCAAATTGGATAGAAATGAAATTCGAACAGTGGATCTTTTTTGTTTTTAATATCTCTTTCGTTCGGACTCCGCAAGAATCTGTCAATATTTCGGATTAAATCTTATTGTTCCTAGGAATCAATTGATACTCCTCTTCTCCACGCAGAAGGGTTTATTCTATTCTAAGTTCCAACATAATTTTACTTTCAAAATATCTTTTTTCCGAATACAAGAAAAGATCAAATTACATTTCTATTATTTCTTTAAGATATGAGATATCTATAAAAAAAAAAATAGAAAAATCCATCAAATCATGACTTCGAGTATCCAATATTTCATTTTCATATCTATGCATACTAGATTTTTAAAGCAATTAATGGACGAAACTTTTACTTAGAATCTATTATTTTTAATAAAACTCCATACAATATTAAAAAATCTGATAGATAGAAAAAATAGATAGATAAAAAAATATTCGAATTTCTTACCTCGATCTGCAAAAAAGGTATACTTTGTAATTTTTTTAATCTGAACGAAAGAAAAATACAACTAAAGAGGACAATAAAAGAAATTAAAGTAAAATACAAAGTAAAAATAGGATTCTATAGTAGTTTCCTAGACATACAAATTAGAAGAATATATAAAACTTTTTTTTTTATTATTTCACGAACAAGATTCAAGAATAATATTATTTAATATTATTTGATAAAAGGAGAGTAGTATGTCTGGGGATCTGCTGGTAACAAAAAAAAGTGATAAAAGCGATCATTTCATTTGTTTCTGGAATAGTTCTTTAAAAAATTTATTTATCGGATTTACGAGTCATAAGACAATTCCCGCGTCATGACTTCATGACTTAGGGAATTTTTTAGAATAGAAAGGAATAACCCAATTAAGTTAATGGATTTTACCTAGATTAAATATCAATGGACAAAAAAAGTATTTTTCTATTCGAAACCCAGTAGAAAAGAAGGGACAGTCTTCGAGAAATCATATCATATATAAAATGAAAAAATCCTCGAAGGTTCCATCCCTGAAAATGCTAGGGGGTGTTCGGAAATGGTTGAAGTAGTTGAATAGGAGGATCACTATGACTATAGCTCTTGGTAAATTTACCAAAGATGAAAATGATTTATTTGATATTATGGATGACTGGTTACGGAGGGACCGTTTTGTTTTTGTGGGTTGGTCCGGTCTATTGCTCTTTCCTTGCGCCTATTTTGCCGTGGGGGGTTGGTTCACAGGTACCACCTTTGTAACTTCATGGTATACTCATGGATTGGCAAGTTCCTATTTGGAAGGTTGTAACTTCTTAACTGCGGCAGTCTCTACTCCTGCTAATAGTTTAGCACACTCTTTGTTGTTACTATGGGGTCCTGAAGCACAGGGAGATTTTACCCGTTGGTGTCAATTGGGTGGTCTGTGGACTTTTGTTGCTCTCCACGGTGCTTTCGGATTAATCGGTTTTATGTTACGTCAATTTGAACTTGCTCGATCTGTTCAATTGCGCCCTTATAATGCAATCGCATTCTCCGGTCCAATTGCTGTTTTTGTTTCTGTATTCCTGATTTATCCACTAGGTCAGTCTGGTTGGTTCTTTGCGCCTAGTTTTGGTGTAGCAGCTATATTTCGATTCATTCTATTTTTCCAAGGGTTTCATAATTGGACATTAAACCCATTTCATATGATGGGAGTTGCTGGTGTATTGGGCGCTGCCCTACTATGCGCTATTCATGGTGCTACCGTAGAAAATACGTTATTTGAAGATGGTGATGGCGCAAATACATTCCGTGCTTTTAACCCAACTCAAGCGGAAGAAACTTATTCAATGGTCACCGCTAACCGCTTTTGGTCCCAAATCTTTGGGGTTGCTTTTTCCAATAAACGTTGGTTACATTTCTTTATGTTATTTGTACCAGTAACTGGTTTATGGATGAGTGCTCTTGGAGTAGTCGGTCTGGCCCTGAACCTACGTGCCTATGACTTCGTTTCTCAAGAAATCCGCGCAGCGGAAGATCCTGAATTTGAGACTTTCTACACCAAAAATATTCTCTTAAATGAAGGTATTCGTGCGTGGATGGCGGCTCAAGATCAGCCTCATGAAAACCTTATATTCCCTGAGGAGGTTCTACCACGTGGAAACGCTCTTTAATGGAACTTTAGCTTTAACTGGCCGTGACCAAGAAACTACCGGTTTTGCTTGGTGGGCCGGGAATGCCCGACTTATCAATTTATCCGGTAAACTACTGGGGGCCCATGTAGCCCATGCCGGATTAATAGTATTCTGGGCCGGAGCAATGAACCTATTTGAAGTCGCTCATTTCGTACCCGAGAAGCCCATGTATGAACAAGGATTAATTTTACTTCCCCATCTAGCTACTCTAGGTTGGGGGGTAGGTCCTGGAGGGGAAGTTATAGACACCTTTCCATACTTTGTCTCTGGAGTACTTCACTTAATTTCTTCTGCAGTATTGGGCTTTGGCGGTATTTATCATGCACTTCTGGGACCTGAGACTCTTGAAGAATCTTTTCCATTCTTTGGTTATGTATGGAAAGATAGAAATAAAATGACTACTATTTTAGGTATTCACTTAATTTTGTTAGGGATAGGGGCTTTTCTTCTAGTATTTAAGGCTTCTTATTTTGGAGGTATATATGATACCTGGGCTCCAGGAGGGGGGGATGTAAGAAAAATTACCAACTTAACCCTTAGTCCAAGTATTATATTTGGTTATTTACTAAAATCTCCTTTTGGGGGAGAGGGGTGGATTGTTAGTGTGGACGATTTGGAAGACATAATTGGAGGGCATGTATGGTTGGGTTCCATTTGTATACTTGGTGGAATCTGGCATATCTTAACTAAACCCTTTGCATGGGCTCGTCGTGCACTAGTATGGTCTGGAGAAGCTTACTTGTCTTATAGTTTAGCAGCTTTATCCGTTTTTGGTTTTATAGCTTGTTGCTTTGTCTGGTTTAATAATACTGCTTATCCTAGTGAGTTTTATGGTCCCACTGGACCGGAAGCTTCTCAAGCTCAAGCATTTACTTTTCTAGTTAGAGACCAACGTCTTGGAGCTAATGTAGGATCCGCTCAAGGACCTACCGGTTTAGGTAAATATTTAATGCGTTCTCCGACCGGAGAAGTTATTTTTGGGGGAGAAACTATGCGTTTTTGGGATCTGCGTGCTCCCTGGTTAGAACCTCTAAGAGGTCCTAATGGTTTGGACTTGAGTAGACTGAAAAAAGACATACAGCCTTGGCAAGAACGTCGTTCTGCGGAATATATGACTCATGCTCCGTTAGGTTCTTTAAATTCCGTGGGTGGCGTAGCTACAGAGATTAATGCAGTCAATTATGTCTCTCCTAGAAGTTGGTTAGCTACTTCTCATTTTGTTCTAGGATTCTTCCTATTCGTAGGTCATTTATGGCACGCGGGAAGAGCTCGTGCAGCTGCCGCAGGATTTGAAAAAGGAATTGATCGAGATTCTGAGCCTGTTCTTTTCATGACTCCTCTTAATTGAGACATGAAATCCAATGCTTGACGTAGGAATCACTTTGATTTTAGTATACATATTGGGTTGAGTCGAGCAGATGATATTGAAAAAATATATTTTTTTTTTTTTCAATTCATTTATATCTAATATCTAATCTTTTTTCGGGCTCGGCTAAGTGGTGATATAGTCGAGCCCGAAAAAACCGAGCTAACCTAAATCAATAAAATTCAAAAATCCATTCGCTAAGAAAAAGGAGAGAGGGGGATTCGAACCCTCGATAGTTCTTTCGAACTATACCGGTTTTCAAGACCGGAGCTATCAACCACTCAGCCATCTCTCCAAAAGCTAATTTCTATTTTATCTTTATTCCACTCAAGAGAACATGACCATACGAATTAATACCCCTTTTTATCTATGTATGATAAAGTGACTCTATTGGTCTAGTTCTCTATCCGTATATATATGCATGATCCAGCATGCTCTTTTGTGAAGTAAAAAAAACTACCCCTCGATCCACGCCTCAAAAGGGGTGTCATCTAAAATCAATGGATTCATGATAAAACCCTCCATAATGCGTTTTTTATTTTTTTAAGGGGTCAAAAGGGGTGGGGGGATCAAATGGTATAGTTCTTTTGTTGGTAAATTGGAGGATTAGAAACATGACTATTGCTTTTCAATTAGCTGTTTTTGCATTAATTGTTACTTCATCCATTTTATTGATTGGTGTACCTGTTGTATTTGCTTCTCCTGATGGTTGGTCAAGTAATAAAAATGTTGTATTTTCCGGTACATCATTATGGATTGGATTAGTATTTCTAGTGGGTATTCTTAATTCTCTCATCTCTTGAAACTTTTCATTCTAGATTAAAAAACGAAATGACCCCTCCCCCCCGAATTCTTTCGGGTTGTGAGGCACATTAAAATGAAAATGGAATAGATAAGACCCCACAAATAAAGAAAACTAAAACATTATTATTATTAATGGGAGGGGTCAAACTTCTTCTATTGGAAAAAGCTTATATCTTATACTATATATTATATATATAATATGATATATATAGTAAAACTAAAAACAAGATAAGAAAATAGAAAAATATGGGACTAGTATCTAGGGGAATATATTCGAATTTATTTTTTATATTTTAGAAATCTGTAATTCTATTTTTTTAATGAATTTAATTAATATATAGATATATATTCATATATACAAATAAGGTCTATTTAGAATAGAAAGAGATATAGTATATAGATTCTATCTATAATATAGATAGATATCTAAATAGAATCTATATAGATTATAGAATCTAATAGTTATATATTCTAGTCTAACTATAGATCTATAGATTTCTACTTTTTTTAATTATTCCTAATAGATATCAGACATAGTTCTGCACAAATAAAATGGTAAAGTATAAAGTACAATAAAAACAAAAATGCGGATATAGTTGAATGGTAAAATTTCTCCTTGCCAAGGAGAAGACGCGGGTTCGATTCCCGCTATCCGCCGTTGCTTATGTATTGAATACGAAAGTAATAGTATATTTATATTATAAAAAAAACATAGTATATAAATAGAGTATGGTGAATTCCATTTTTTTTTTTCAAAAATGTTGCGGAGACGGGATTTGAACCCGTGACCTCAAGGTTATGAGCCTTGCGAGCTACCAAGTTGCTCTACTCCGCGATAAGAAGAAGAATTGACAATTAATGGAAAACAGAGATTGAATGTGCCCCTCCACCATATCTGTACAAATAGAATAAACCATTTATACAGAATGGTAAAGGGACCGTCCTAGGATCGCTAATCATCAAAATAAATAAAAAAATGAAGATAATTTTTTTTTTTTTTATTCTTACCAACTCGATCTTGTTGCACCGGGCAACAAACCTTCGTGAACCATTTCACGAAGTATGTGTCCAGATAATCCAAAGTCTCGATAATTAGCTCTCGGTCTTCCGGTCGAAAAACAACGTCGACGAAGACGTGTAGGTGCACTATTACGCGGTAGTGCTTCTAACTTTCCCTGAATTTCCCATTTCTCACTTAAGGACTGAGCTTTTCTTATTTCTTTTTTTGGAGATCTTCGAATCAAATGATATTTTTGTTCCAATTTTTGCCTCTTCTTCTCCCTCTCAATCAAACTTTTCTTTGCCATGATGGTTCATTTCCTATTAGTATCAATGATAGAAGTCGGATCCTGGATGTAGAAATAGAAGAAGGTGGTTTCCCTTCTTCATACAAAGAAATGATATTTTTGCAGATACAATAAAGAATCAAATTAACCAAATTTACCTGATGTAGAGGCAATCAAGAAAGCCGCATAAGTAAATATATAACCTACCGAAAAGTGGACTAATCCAACCAATCTTGCTTGCACAATGGAAAGAGCCACTGGTTTATCTCTCCATCGAATCAAATTCGCCAATGGTGTGCGTTCATGAGCCCATGCTAAAGTTTCGATCAATTCCTGCCAATATCCGCGCCATGAGATTAAGAACATAAATCCAGTAGCCCAAACAAGATGTCCAAATAAGAACATCCACGCCCAGACTGATAAACTATTCATACCAAAAGGGTTATATCCGTTGATAAGTTGTGAAGAATTTAACCATAGATAATCTCTTAACCATCCCATCAAATAGGTAGAAGATTCATTAAATTGTGAAACATTACCCTGCCATAATGTAATGTGCTTCCAATGCCAATAAAAAGTAACCCATCCAATGGTATTTAACATCCAGAAAACTGCCAAATAAAATGCGTCCCAAGCCGAAATATCACAAGTACCACCTCGTCCCGGACCATCGCAAGGAAAACTATAACCAAAATCCTTTTTATCCGGCATTAACTTGGAACCGCGTGCATCCAAAGCACCTTTTACTAAGATCAATGTAGTTGTATGTAAACCAAGAGCAATAGCATGATGAACCAAGAAGTCTCCAGGGCCTATTGTTAAGAATAGAGAATTACTATTTTCATTAATAGCATTTAACCAACCAGGCAACCATATGCTTCGCCCCGCACTGAGCGCCGGACTATTCGTTGAAGATAAAAGTACATCGAACCCATATGAAGTTTTACCATGAGCAGATTGTATCCATTGGGCAAATATAGGTTCGATCAAGATTTGTTTCTCCGGAGTCCCAAAAGCAAGCATGACATCATTATGGACATAAAGTCCCAAAGTATGGAACCCCAGAAATAGGCTGGCCCAACTTAAATGGGATATGATAGCTTCTTTGTGCTCTAACATTCTTGCCAATACATTATCCTCATTCTGTTCGGGATTGTAATCGCGAATAAAAAATATCGCTCCATGAGCAAAAGCCCCTGTCATAATAAATCCTGCAATGTATTGATGATGAGTATATAACGCAGCTTGAGTAGTAAAGTCTTGCGCTATAAACGCATAAGCAGGCAAAGAGTACATGTGTTGAGCTACCAAAGAAGTAATGACCCCTAATGAGGCTAGAGCAAGGCCTAATTGAAAATGAATTGAATTATTGATTGTGTCATAAAGACCCTTATGTCCACGCCCCAATCTACCCCCCGGAGGAATATGTGCTTCTAAAATATCTTTTATACTGTGCCCAATACCGAAGTTAGTTCTATACATATGACCAGCAATGAGAAAAAGAATTGCAATAGCTAAATGATGATGTGCCATATCGGTCAGCCATAAACTTTGCGTTTGAGGATGGAATCCCCCGAGAAGTGTTAGAATGGCAGTTCCCGCGCCTTGCGAAGTACTAAATAAATGACTACTAGAATCGGGGTTTTGAGCATAAAGATTCCACTGACCTGTAAAAAGTGGACCTAATCCTTGAGGATGTGGTAATACACTTAAGAAATTATTCCATCGAACATATTCTCCTCTGGATCCTGGAATAGCAACATGAACTAAATGCCCTGCCCAAGCTAAGGAACTGACTCCAAATAGTCCTGACAAATGGTGATTGAGGCGGGATTCGGCATTTTTAAACCACGAAACGCTCGGTTTCCATTTCGGTTGTAGGTGTAACCAGCCCGCTAGTAAGGATATGACAGAAAGAAATAATAGAAAAAGAGCTCCAGTATAAAGATCTTCATTAGTACGTAAACCGATTGTATACCACCACTGATAAACACCGGAATAGGCAATATTCACTGGGCCAAGAGCACCCCCTCGAGTAAAAGCTTCTACAGCCGGTTGACCAAAATGGGGATCCCAAATTGCATGAGCAATAGGTCTTACATGTAAAGGATCTTGTACCCATGCCTCAAAATTTCCTTGCCAAGCTACATGAAAGAGATTCCCGGAAGTCCACAGAAAAATTATTGCTAATTGTCCGAAATGAGAAGCAAAAATATTCTGATAAAGACGTTCCTCAGTAATATCATCATGACTTTCGAAGTCATGTGCGGTAGCAATACCAAACCAAATACGACGAGTAGTGGGGTCCTGAGCTAAGCCTTGGCTAAACCTTGGAAATCTTAATGCCATAATGCTTTTCAAATCCTCCTAGCCATTATCCTACTGCAATAATTCTTGCTAAGAAGAATGCCCACGTTGTGGCAATTCCACCCAGAAGGTAATGGGTTACTCCTACAGCACGTCCCTGTACAATGCTCAAGGCTCTAGGCTGAGTAGCAGGAGCAACTTTTAATTTATTATGAGCCCAAACGATGGATTCAATAAGTTCTTGCCAATAACCACGCCCGCTGAATAGAAACATTAAACTAAAAGCCCATACAAAATGGGCACCTAAGAAAAAAAGACCATATGCAGATAATGAGGAACCATAAGACTGAATTACCTGGGATGCCTGCGCCCATAAGAAATCGCGGAGCCACCCATTAATGGTAATCGAACTCTGCGCAAAGTTTCCTCCTGTGATATGAGTTACTACTCCTTGATCATTTATACTACCCCAAACATCTGACTGCATTTTCCAACTGAAATGGAATATTACTACAGAAATTGAATTGTACATCCAAAATAATCCTAAGAAGACGTGATCCCAAGCGGATACTTGGCATGTCCCCCCTCTTCCAGGTCCATCACAAGGGAACCGAAAACCAAGATTTGCTTTATCCGGTATCAATCGTGAGCTACGAGCAAATAGAACTCCTTTTAGGAGTATCAATACCGTCACGTGAATTGTAAATGCATGAATATGATGTACCAAAAAATCTGCAGTTCCTAATGGAATAGGTAACAAAGCTACTTTGCCGCCCACTGCCACTAAATCACCACCGCCCCAAGTCAAACTGGTGCTTGCTGTTGCACCAGGGGCCGTTGTACCAGGTGCTAAAGCGTGGGTATTTTGTATCCATTGAGCAAAGACAGGTTGTAATTGTATAGCGGTATCAGAAAACATATCTTGAGGGCGCCCTAAAGCACTCATGGTATCATTATGAATATACAAACCAAAACTGTGAAAGCCTAAAAATATACACACCCAGTTGAGATGTGATATGATTGCATCGCGATGTCTAAGAATACGATCTAATAGATCGTTGTATCGAGTAGTTGGATCATAGTCTCTTACCATAAAAATGGCTGCATGTGCAGCAGCACCAACTATGAGAAATCCCCCAATCCACATGTGATGTGTGAACAATGACAGTTGTGTCCCATAGTCAGTAGCTAGGTATGGATAAGGAGGCATAGCATACATATGGTGAGCTACAATAATGGTCAAAGAGCCTAACATAGCTAGGTTAATAGATAATTGAGCATGCCATGACGTTGTTAGGATCTCATATAGACCTTTATGACCTTGGCCTGTAAATGGACCTTTATGGGCCTCTAAAATATCTTTTATACCATGACCAATACCCCAATTAGTTCTATACATATGACCGGCAATGAGAAAAAGAATTGCAATAGCTAAATGATGATGTGCAATATCGGTCAGCCATAGACCCCCAGTTAGTGGATCTAATCCTCCACGAAAAGTAAGAAAGTCCGCGTATTTTGACCAATTCAAGGTAAAAAATGGGGTTGCTCCTTCGGCAAAACTTGGATAAAGTTGAGCCAAAAGATCCCGATTCAAGATAAATTCATGAGGAAGTGGGATCTCTTTGGGATCTACTCCAGCATTTAGAAATTGGTTAATTGGTAAAGATACATGTACTTGATGCCCCGCCCAAGAAAGAGACCCAAGTCCTAGTAGCCCTGCCAAATGGTGATTCAACATGGATTCTACATCTTGGAACCAAGCCAATTTTGGAGCAGCTTTGTGATAATGAAACCAACCAGCAAAAAGCATTAAGGCTGCAAAGACCAATGCACCAATTGCAGTACAATAGAGTTGTAATTCATTAGTTATTCCAGATGCTCGCCAAATCTGAAAAAAACCAGAGGTTATTTGTATTCCGCGGAAACCTCCGCCTACATCACCATTCAATATTTCTTGGCCTACTATTGGCCAAACCACCTGGGCACTAGGTCGAATGTGAGTAGGATCATTTAGCCATGCTTCATAATTGGAAAAACGAGCACCATGGAAATACATGCCACTCAGCCAAAGAAAGATAATGGAGAGTTGGCCGAAATGAGCACTAAATACTTTTCGGGAAATCTCCTCTAAATCACTAGTATGGCTATCGAAATCATGAGCATCAGCATGTAGGTTCCAGATCCAAGTAGTAGTATCAGGTCCCTTAGCTATTGTTCTTGAGAAATGACCAGGTTTTGCCCATTGCTCGAAAGAAGTTTTTATGGGATCCCTATCTACCAAAATTTTGACTTCTGGATCTACCAAAATTTTGACTTTTGGTTCCGGCGAACGAATAATCATTGAGTCCTCCTCTTTCCGGACAACACATACAAAGAGACCCGCCAACATAAAACATAATTAGTGAACTTATGAGAGATGTTTATATTGAATATCTTTCTCTTCTATCTCCCATCTATTTATTCTATATTTTCTTTAGTTATTCACTAGAACAATTATGATCCGGAAGTTAATCCGGGGCAAGTGTTCGGATCTATTATGACATAGTAGTGAGGCGCTCAACGGACCTTTTTTTTTTTAATTCTAAAACCTTTTCTGAACTTTGAATTTAATGAAGTTAAAGAATTTTTTGTGCAACCTAGTCTATTCAGATTTCACTTAGAGATTCCTAGATGGAACAAATGAAACTTTTTGTCTTTCTTGCATATCTTACAGAGAAGATATTCTTAGGTACTTTATTTCAAATCACGTGAGCAGTTATTAGCATTACTAAGGAACATAACGAAATCTCAGATGAAATAGAACGATTTTAGAAGGGATATAAGAAAATCTTTTGATTGTTTGTTGCTTTATATTTAGAAATGATCCGTTTTATTTTACTGATGAGGACAACAAACAATAAACTATAACAAATTCAAGATTCTCTTTATATTCTATTCTCTATAGAGAATAGAATATAAAGAGAATTATAGAAAATATAGAATCAATAGAATATTAGAATAAAAAAAAGAAAATAATAAACAGAGTGTTCTTATTCAAAACGCCCTGTGATCTTCAACCAATTCTGTGCTTCAATATAATTCCCAGGGGTAAGGGCTATAGCTTGTTTCCAATATTCAGCGGCTTGATCAAACCAAGATTCCGCAATTTCAGAATCTCCCTGTCGAATGGCCTGTTCTCCGCGGTCGGAATAGGTGAGTAAATTCCTTCCCTTAGAACCGTACTTGAGAGTTTCCTGACTCATACGGCTCAACAGTCAATTCTTTTTATCTTCCATTTTTTTCTGGAGTTAAGAACAAGAAAAGAGGTTAATTACATGAGTTTCAAACTTGAATTTGGATTACGAATTGAATCCTTTGTTTTTAGTTTTATCTTTTTTCCTACCTTCCGAAGAATAAAGCATCGACATTAACACTAATGCTCGTTCTTATTGAAATTTTCTGAAAGGTAACTATCTCGATTTCATATATCATATACTTTCATATATGATATATCAATTTCTATAGAATCTTTGAGAAAGACTTTTCTTCATAAGAAAAGACTTACTATCTTTGGGATCTGATACTACACCGCTGCTCACAACCTTAGGGGATCCACTTTATTACATAAGTAGATTCCTAATCTATCATCATATAAGTAAGCAGTTCTTGTTGTATCGGCCAAAAACCTTGTGAATTGATCTTTACGGTGCTTCCTCTATCAATTAGATCTTTTATCCATAGAAAAAAAGTATCTAGGCATATATATTCTATTTCTTCATATTTTGACTTCTATGAAGTTTCTTTCTTTGCTACAGCTCATAAAAATCGTTGTTTCGAACGATATATATGTAGAAAGCCTATTTTTTTGTCTAGTATTTATTTTTTTATTAGTATTAGTGGAGTTGTTCGTTCTTTTCTTTTTTTCTATAGTGGAGATAGTCGCACGTAATGACAGATCACGGCCATATTGTTAAAAGCTTGAGGTAAGAAGGGGTTTCGTTCGAGTGCCCTAAAATAGTATTCCAAAGCTTTTGTATGTTCTCCGTTACTTGTGTGTATAAGGCCTATGTTATAAAGTATATAACTTCGATCATAGGGATCAATTTCCAGTCGCATAGCCTCATAATAATTCTGTAAAGCTTCCGCATAATTTCCTTCAGATTGAGCCGACATCCGTTACGGTCGTCATTCGGTTCAAAGAATCTCCGTTCCAGAACCGTACGTGAGATTTTCATCTCATACGGCTCCTCCTTTATGTGTATAATGATAAACATCCATGGAATCAAATCCAAAAAGATTGCAATATTCTCATTATCAACGTAGCGGGACTAGTATTTTTACACGAAATCTCTAGCCAACCTTCCTGTCAAGGATCTTTTATTAACATCAAGTATGTTATTACTGGATAAATGGATAAATAGTCACTTCAACAATTTCTTTGTCCTCAACGCTGCTAAATTTCCCGGAATTAGTCACTTCAACAGTCTTCGATGGTTATATGGGTATCCAAAATAAGAACGAGATGGATGTTTATTGTCCCAACCATTCTAGTTAGTCCCGATCCCGATAAGAAAGGAAGGATTTATTTTTTTTACAAAGTTTTCTAGTGTTGTTGATTCCTAAGCGTAGTGCTTCTTCCCCCATGCCGCCTATTGGTACTAGTGGAGTAGGATTAACCTAACCCCATAGGTATAGGTATAACCTTTCGCTTAATACTATAAACCTAAAATTGAAGCATATGAGGCTGCATTAATCGGAAATACACGACAGAAGGGATTAATTGTTTTATTTCCAAACTTCACCTTCAGCAAGCGTAGGTTTTTTTTTTTTCAAAAATTTTTTCTTTCTCTAGACTGAGATAGGTAAAAAAAAATAATCAAATCGCACCATCTCTGTAATAAGTGAATGCCTCTTTTTCTCCAGAAGTTGTCGGAATTATTCGTAATAAGATATTGGCTACAATGGTAAAGGTCTTATCAATAAAATTTCCATTTATCCGAGATCTAGTCATAGGTAGCAATCCATTCTAAAATTTCATTGTTTATCGCGTGATAAAATAATCCCCCAAACAAAGGAATTGTACAATACAGTACGAAATAACGTAAAAATGGACTTATTAATCAAATTAATCAAATAATTTTATCTTACGGCAGGCCTCGAAGTAAGTTTTTTTTGCTCGTTTCAATTGATTATGTGCGCCTACGCAAATGGAATATGTATGCCTCACTATTCACTCGAGGGGCATAATCATTATGTAGGAGAGATGGCCGAGTGGTTGAAGGCGTAGCACTGGAACTGCTATGTAGGCTTTTTGTTTACCGAGGGTTCGAATCCCTCTCTTTCCGCACCCTTATCAAGTTCATCAATGTTACTGATCTCAATGTTTGCAAATAGATATCATTATTCCAACTTTGATGTGGATTCTCTATTCCTAATTTCTTTCTGTAATAAACAAAATAGTGGAATAAAGTGGGCAAGGAATAACAATTTTCCTATACCCACGTCTATACATGAATGGGGGAAAATCCTCGGATCAAAATTATTCTTAATTTAATATTTTAATTAGGTTTAAGTCTGACGAGAATAATATTCTACAACCAGCAATTCATTAATTTTCAAACCAACCCATTTACTATCTATTATTTGATTGACTAATCCTTTATATTGGAATGGATCAAGAGTCAAATGGATTGGCAATTCTTCGCGGGGGGCTGATTCAAGAGAATTTTGAATCAGAGTTCTAGATTTTTGTTCACCCTTCGCTGTAATAATATCTTGAGGTTTGCAACGATAACTTGGTATATCTACTATACGACCATTAACTAAAACATGTCTGTGGTTAACTAATTGACGGGCTTGAGGAATAGTCGAAGCCATACCCAATCGAAAAAGTATGTTATCCAAACGCATTTCAAGTAATTGTAGTAAAACTTGACCGGTTGAACCTTTCGCTTTTCCAGCGATACGAACGTATTTAAGCAATTGTCGTTCTGTAAGACCATAATGAAAACGCAATTTTTGTTTTTCTTCTAAACGAATACGATATTGAGATTTTTTACTCGAGCGCGATTGGTTTCTAAGTTCGCTTCCAACTGTAGGCCGTTTACTAGTTAGTCCTGGTAAAGCCCCCAGACGACGTATTTTTTTGAAACGAGGCCCTCTGTAACGTGACATAAACACTCCTTTTTAATTTAAAATGGAAAATCTCATAAAGCTAAATTAAAACTAAACTAAATAACAAATATGATAAATCAAACGAAATCTACTTGAAAGTATTTTACTATAAATATTATACTACAAAAAAGAACTGGAAAGATTCGATCAGTATCCGAATTTTATTCTATTGTATATCTATCTAAATAAATAGAAAATAAAAAAAGAAGGTTATTTTCTTGATTTGTTCTAGAGAAATGGAACTCCCATTTTTTTTTTCCTAAAATAAAAAGAGATTATCCCTTATGTCAAAAATGAAAACAAATAGAGAAAAAAAGCCGGCTATCGGAATCGAACCGATGACCATCGCATTACAAATGCGATGCTCTAACCTCTGAGCTAAGCGGGCTCTCATAACACAAATTGTGGATTTATCGGAATTATTTCCTAAACTACTGGGATCTTAGTTATTAATTGTTTTATATTAGCTCTTCATAACCAAATTACTATATCATAATCATAATCAAATAAATACAAACATAGAAAAAATATAAACTATCCAATAGTTATTATTTATTTGATATTTTAGTATATATCCTAAAAATCAGAATAATTTTAAGATAAGAATTTTAATTAATAGTTAAATAGAATACTATATTAATAGTTAAATAGAATACTATTTTGATCGATTTATCAAATAATTTTGATCAATAAAACAATATCGTCATTTTAATTCGTATAGTCAAATTCTCTTTTTTGTTTTGAATTCCATTTTATTCATTTTTTGAATATTTTTGCTTCTTTATTTCGATTATTTTAATATTTCAAGAATAATATAGAATAGAATTCATATTTTCATCGAATCTATATGAATATCTAAATATAGATATGTATTTATACCGATATCCTGATTATTAGATAGGAAGATTATTTGTTTCTATATATATTCTTTATATATTCTTTAATATTATATATTCTTTAATATTCTATAA
>CAMUZI010000008.1 GCA_947165155.1 uncultured Clostridia bacterium
ATTTTATATCCAAGATTCCAGATTTACTATCTAATTGATCAATTCTTAAATTTGGGTCGATGATTTCTATACGTGAATATTCTTCCTCAGGAATATCTCATTTAAAAGACTAATCAAAGCGGTCTTGTCCTCAGAATCACCAAATATCATCTTGAATATCGGGTCACTCTTTGCGTATATCCTCATCTTCGCTATTACCTTACTAAGCTCAACGTTTTCATTATATCAAACTTAGCAGAAAAAATCAACCCAAAAATTTGATTTTCTTAATCAAAATGAAATCTTTTTAGCATCATTGAAGAAGCGATAACATGACAACTTACTATACCTAAGTTTTTGAGAGATTTACTCCAAGACATTTCATCTACGTATTTGTAAATCAAAACTCTGTATGTGGCTTCAGCTAGAAACAATTGGGAGTTATGATAACAAAATAAATACAAATTTACATAAATTTATCAGCAGCTTTGTTAAGTGTCTATTGACAAAAAAAATGATTTACTATGTATGTGGTTTGTTTTTATAAGCTATGTATATCCTAATTTTTTGGGGGGATTCATATGAAATCATCGAAGAAATTGTTATTGGCTGCTATAGCAGCTTCCACCTTATGTCAATCTGGGGCTTCGGCTTTGCCGACTGCTGGAGGAATAGGTGTTGGCACAGGTATTGTTGTTGTGGGTGTTGTTCTTACGACTTTGGATTGTTATCCTAAGGGTGATAAAAATGCCAAAAAGAAAATTGTCACTTGCCCGTGTGTTATTCAAGGCATTAGCCAAGAAGTGGAAAATCGAGTAAAAGCGACTGAATGTACCGAAGAGAAAATTGTTAAGTTGATCGGTGAGAAAAAATGCGATGTTTTGCATATAGCATGTGAGAAATTTTCGTATCCTTTGTGTTATGAAGGTGATACGTACATGGCTGATAAAGAGAGGTTTATTCCAAGTATAACTTCATTGGAGCTTAGATTATCAACAGACTTCTTTTACTTTTTGCATGCAATTTCTGTATGAAGATTATATATATTCGTCACATTTGATGTTTTTTTTTTTTGATTATAATAAAAATATGCAATTTATACAATTGCAATATCTCTAAGAAAGTTGGTGGTTGTAATGGAAGAGAATTTAAAAGAAGAACTATATTTAGAACATAACGGTTACATAAAAGATGAAATTAAAGATGCTAAAGAAGGAATAGAAAAATTGCAGAAAATGCATTTTGACCACAAAGCACAAGCCCCAGAAATATTAATATTCGGAGTTGGTCAAATTGAAGGTGTAAATGAGATCTTAGGTACGTTATCACAGAAACTAGGTAAGGAAGAATTTGGTAAAAAGAGTAGTACTGGTCAATTTGTTAGAGATTGTAAAAAATTCGAAAACTCCGAAAGAATATCACTTGAAGGTATTAAAAACATGGCAGACCTTGAAAATAAATTTGACGAGATCTATGATTTTCTCAAATCTGTGAAAAAATATAAAAAATTTTTTGGTTCTAGAATAAACCCGTTAGTTAACGCGTTAGATAAATTACGCATGAGATATGACAAAGAAAGAAGTAAAGCTTCAAAATACCTTGGAAAAAACGACAAAAATAAAGATATTTATTCATCGGACGCAATAGGTAAAATATATGGTCTTTTAAAATTAGCAATACAACGATTGGATGATTACAGAAGTAAGAAAACAAATCAAAACTTCGAAAATGGATTTGTAGCAGATGAAAGTTTAATGTCGTTTAGTAGCAATATGCATACCGCATATTCGGCACTTTGTAGATTAGCCATAATTGATTCAAAAAAGGCTGAAAAAAGAGCAAAAAAGGCTGAAAAAAGAGCAAAAAATGAATCAGGAAAAACAAAAACAGGACTAATACCTTGGTATGATAAACATAAAAACGCCACAAAGGTAAATAAGCAGTTGAAGGTGATAGTAGACCTCAACAAATTTCTACCAAAATCTTTTTTTAAAAGTTCAAGGTTGAATAAGCTAAAAAGTGAAATTAAAAAATTAAATGATCGTAAAACGCTACTCGATAAAATAATTGAAGAAACCGAAAAAGCCGAACAACAGCCAATGTTTTAAACCAATTTTCTCCGCAATTATGTGTCTGGCGTCAGTGTCATGACGCCAAATTTGATTTCATTTGTAACCTTAAATTGTCGCTTATCATTGCTATGAATTCTGAATTAGTTGGTTTTCCTTTTGAATTGCTTATTGTATATCCAAAGTATGAACTCAAAACATCGATGTCTCCCCTATCCCAGGCAACCTCTATTGCGTGCCTTATAGCTCTTTCAACGCGAGACGAGGTCGTTTTAAAATTCTTTGCAACAGAGGGATATAATTCTTTAGTTATAGCGTTTATGATATCAGGGTTATCTACAGACTTCATTATCGAGTTTCTTAGATAGTGATATCCTTTTATGTGCGCGGGAACCCCTAAATGATGCAAAATTTCCGTGACCTTAAGTTCAATATCGTTCGTGTTATCATCTTGCGATGTTTGTTGTTTTGATCTATAAATTTTCAAGATTCTTTCTGCTAACTCGGAAGTTGCAAATGGACGTACCATTATGTAAGAAACTCCTAAATTTATTAGTTCCTTTTCTATTTCTGGGTTTATAAAACGAGAAATTACTATAAACTTTGAATTTATTTTTTTATTTTCTTTTACCTTAGACATAACCCCAGTTGCGTCCATGTGGATCATAAATAAATTCATAACTACGAAATTGGGATCAAATTTTTCGATGTATTCTAGAATTTTTAGCCCATCTTTTTTCACAAACGAATAAGATATTCCGTAACTTGGAAATATTCTAGAGACTTCATTCAAAAAATTATCATTATCATCAGAAACAACCACTTTGATATTACCGTTCATTCTAGCCCTCCGCAAAAATTGAAACTTGATGATTTATGTTTACCATATATTTCCAAATTTGTCAATTAACTTCCAAAAATCTGTTTTTTTCAAAGAGTTTTTTTGTATTATAATACTAGTAAAATGTAACGTTCAGCATTCAATGAGTAAAAAAATATATCATGTGCATAAACGCCTAAGAAAAATTGAGATTATTCATCATTGTCTCGGAAAATATTCCGTATCCCCTTAGTGGATTTGCAGAAACAACATGCGTTATGGCACCAACTATCATGTTATTTTGAATTATTGGGCTCCCACTCATTCCCTGCACAACTCCTCCAGTTTTTTCGACCAGTCTTTCATCACATACGGAAAATGAAAGATTCTTATTTGGGTTAATCTTATCAAGGCTTACCTTGTCTATATTTATATCATACATCCGTGGCGTACTACCAAAAACAGTTGATATTATCTTTGCAGGACCTGTTTTTACCTCTTGCTTGAGAGCTATGTCGAGTGGACTGAAGTCAGATTCTATATTGTAGTTCAAAACTCCATAAATTCCAGATTCGTCGTTAGATTTTATAGTTCCTATTGGTTCATCGCCAACAAAATTTCCCCTGAGTTCACCAGTATCATTTCCATAAGGTTTAATTACGCCGTTTATTACAGCTTTCATTATTTCTCCGTGAGAAAGAGGAATAAGTTTATCAGTATCGATATCACGTATTCCGTGTCCTAAGCCAGCAAAAAATTTTTTATCGTTCACAAAAAAAGTAATCATACCTATTCCAGAGGAACTATCCCTCACCCAAAAACCTACTCTAAATTTATCTTCATTAACGGGCTTAACAGGAGTAATTTTAGTTTCAAATTTTAAATTTCCCCTCAATATTTTGACGTCTAATGGATTCCCACTTGAGTTTTGCACAATTCTTAAAAAATCTTCATTTTTATTTATTTCAACTCCGTTTACTTCAGTTATGACATCTCCTTTCTTTATAGATGAGATTTCAGATGTGTCAACATCGCCATCTTTTGTTTCAACGGGAGCAGTGTTAATTACCATTACTCCATTTGTGAAAATCTTAACCCCAAAAGGGATTCCACATGGAGTTGCCTTTTGACGTCTTACAATTTCTAGTGCTACATCTTTTAGAGGAATGTTGAATAATGATAAGTTGCAATCATATCTATTTGGCGAATTTGCAAGTGCAATATTAGATTTCGGGCTTATCTTAAAATTTACGAACGGAATAGGACTCTTTATCTTTATTTCTTCTTTCGAAATAGAGTAGAATGTATCTGGCATGTGGCAAACAGTCGTATATTTGATCGTAGAAAAGAGTATCAGAGGTAAAATTGCTAAAAGTGATAGTGTTACAATTTTCCATTTGTGTTTTTTTATGATTGGTATCACCTTGTTTTTTATAAAATTTATTCTGGAGAGATTATGAACAGTTCTTTTGAAAAATTAATTAGTGATCTGGAAAAAAAAACTTCTTCAAACTTCAGTGCAAAAAAGATTTCAGATGATGAATTTGATTTTGTATCTTCGACTTCCTTATTTAAAATTGTATGGAAAAATTCAAATGTTATACTCTTTTCGGATGAAAAAAAGAAATTATGTGAGTGGAGTTTGGAAAACGAGGCTACAAATAAAGATATTTCTTTGATATCGGACGATTTTTGTGAATTCATGATTGGTAAAAAAGAAAAAAAAATTGATAAAAAGAACAGCCGTAATGAAAGTAATGAAGAATTTTCAGATGTATCGTTTGATAAAATGGTGGAAAAAGTTTTGCAGTTCTTCCCAGAGGAAAGGGCTAAATATGAAGAAAACGTTAAAAATCTAACAATAAAAGATAAAGTGTTGTTCCTCAGAGATAATGTGGTTGGTAAAATAGATAGTATGTCGAAGAAACCTAAGCAAGATAATCGTACGGAACGTTTGTTTAGGCATCTGGGAAATTCTTATGTTTTCGGGGACAAAACGACTAAATGTGTGGTTTCTATGCTATTTTTTAATGGAGTTAAAGGAACTGAAGAAAGGAAAAAAATAAGAAAGATGCTTCCCTTTTATTTACGAAGAACATGGGATGCTTCTTGGGAAGTAAGATAGGAAAATATGTTTTCATAGTTTGGGTGAAGTGCTTCTTCAGGCACTTACTTTTTAGGTGTCTTTGCATTCCCTCATTATATTTAATTTTTGCGATATAACTTCGTCGGCATTGCTAAAAATAGATAGATAAATCGAAATAATTCGAGTACACTAATTAGAAAAACAATAGAAATAAAGTAATCAGCAGATTTTATTCCTTCATTTTGCGGGTGATAGTTTCACGATTTCTATTCACTTTTAGCAGCGCCAAAGCTTCATATGTGGATGAAAATAATAAAGTTGGTCATACATATAATGCCAAGTAATAGATATACCGTGAGCAAAACAAATGTGGTGGATTTGAAACTTGGACGTGCGAGTGAAAAAAATAAGTAATTTTAGACTAAATTTAGCGTCTGGATATTTTCGCAAGTTTAAGAACAGTTACTTCTTGCAAGTTTACAAATTACCACTAAAACAAAAAACACCGATGAAATAATCATCAAAGACACCTCAAGCTTCGTGGTCAACATAATATATATTATTTCAAATTCACACAATCTGATCTTGCTCTTTTTCAATTCCAGGTCGGCGAAATAACACATTCGTTTTTACTGGAAAAGATGGCTTTCGTGTTATGCTACCAAACGATCTCGCAAGAACAACCGATTTCACACGTACCTGTTTATTCGAAGGTGGAATTCGATCGCTTGCTGCAAGCTTTTTCCAATCTTTTGATTTCGTTATCTCTAGCAGATTACTAGGAATTTCGGATATAAATCTCGAAGGCTTATTGTGAGAGGTTGTTCCATATGTCATTCTGGATGTCGAATGCAATATGAAAATTTTCTCTTTTGCACGCGTTAGTGCAACATACGCAAGTCTTCTTTCTTCTTCTATACTATCTGGTTCATATATGCATTGTTGACTTGGAAATATCCCCTCTTCGAAGCCAGGTAAAAATACTACCGGAAACTCCAATCCCTTTGACGCATGTATAGTCATCAGGGAAACGAAATCTTGTTCGTCCTCGGAAGATGCCGAATCTGATACAAGCGAAACTTCCTCTAAAAACTCTGCAAGAGAAGCGCCATCACCGCGTTGTGATTCAAAAACCAAAATATAATTTCTCAGTTCGTTTATATTTTCTATTCTTGGATTCGGATCATCCTCACTTGACTTTATGAAATCAATATATCCAATTTTCTCTAAAACTAAGTCATATAAATCGTGAAGTGCCATTCCATCCTTGTTAGCCTCAATTAAAACGTTCATCAAAGAGGAAAAGGATGTGATTTTATAAGAGGCTCTCTGCAGTTCACGATATTTCGAACAATTACTAATCACTTCGAAAAACGAACGATTATTTTTCTGTGCAACCTCAGCAATTGAAGACAACGTTCTATCTCCGATTGTTCTATTCGGACGATTAATTATCCGTCTAAGGCGAATTTCATCATTCGGATTGTTGATAACGCTTAAATATGAAAGTATATCTTTGATTTCTTTGCGTTCGAAAAACCTAACATTGCCTATTACTCTAAACGGTATTCCATTTCGCGTAAGAAGCTTTTCTATAACCGCAGATTGTATTCCCGAACGATATAAAACAGCAAAATCGGAGTATTTCTTCCCATTTTTTACTCCTTCCAAAATTTCCTTAGATATTATTTCAGCTTCATCATGCTCACTATAACTCACATGAACACGGATCTTACATCCATCACCAGAACTTGTCCATAAAAACTTACTCTTCCTGCTTGAGTTATTACTAATAACGGCATTTGCAGCGCTAAGAATATTACCACTTGATCTATAATTTTGTTCGAGACGAATTACTTTAACATCTTTGAAATACTTATCAAACGACAAAATATTATCTACATCTGCTCCACGGAATTTGTATATACTTTGGTCATCATCTCCAACCACACAGAGATTTCCATTTTTACCCGTAAGCATTTTTATAAGTTCATGCTGAGATTCACTAGTGTCCTGATATTCATCAACCATAACATATTTGAATCTTTCCATATACTGCCTTCTAATTTTAGGATGCTTTTTGAAAAGTTTAACGGTGTTCATTACCAAATCATCGAAATCCATAGCGTCAGACTTTTTCTTTTTATCTTCGTACATATCATAAACCTGTGATATACGAGACATTTTAAAATCATTTTCATATTTCATCTTAAAACCAAAAGAATCGAGCAAAGAATCTTTAGCAGAACTTATATGACTCATACAGGATTTAACAGGTAAAATTTTTTCTTCTATGTTCAAAGATTTGATACACTCTTTTATAAGCCTTTTAGTATCATCAGAATCGTAAATTGCAAACCGTGGAGAGTATCCCAACGACTCGGCGTGAATACGCAAAATTTTTGCACACATAGAATGGAAAGTAGATGCCCAAATTCTATCTGCTTTTTCTCCAAGTTTAGCTTCCAAACGTTCTCTTATTTCTTTTGCTGCCTTATTAGTAAATGTTATTGCTAAAACATCTTCGGGTAATATAGGGTCAAAATTTAAAGCCTCCGAAAAATCACTCAAACTTTTCTTATCTTCAAATCCACGCACGAGCATCCTCAGTAGCTCATCGCTACACTTCACAGAGCTCAAATCGCCATACTTGAGCATAAAGTAGATTCTATTTATTATGACAGTGGTTTTTCCACTTCCCGCGCCTGCAAGAATCAAAAGGTTCCCCGAGACACTAAAAACAGCTTCCCGCTGACGATCATTCAGCTCTGAAAATTCGCGATTTAGAAACTCATTTTTTAAGCACTCAAAATTCACTTAAATAACACCACCAATAGATTATGATTACCATAGCAATAAAACATATCCCCTCAATGGTATCATATCCCTTATGTTTTTTCAAGTCTAAGATATTGATGGTATCGCTAAAAATAGATAGATGAAGCAAAATGATTCGAATAGACTAGTTAAAAAAGCAACAGAAATAAAGGGTAAGTAAACTTTATTCTTTCGTCTTTAGAGTGATATTTTCAAGGTTTCTATCCACTTTTAGCAATGCCTCGTAGTAAAAACTCTTGACTTTTTTCTCGGAATTATGTAAAATGACTCTCAAGAGCTGTTAAGAGTTCTCGAGTGCTGGTTTTCAGGGGAAGGTGCGCTGATTATATTAATTTTTATGGGAGGTAGTCTATGAATTTCAAAAAATTTAAAAGGAAATTAAGTGCCGTTCTTTGCTCGGCGATGATGGTTGGTGGCTCAAGTGTTTCGAATCGCGTGGCGATGGCTGGTGGAATAAAATTGCGAACAAAATTAGGTGATATCATTAAATATGGTAAGTATGAAATGGATAGTGGTGACAATATTAAAAATAAGTTCGAGGCTGGCCTGGACAGTGAGGGTGTTCAGCGTGCAAAAGTAACTTTCGATGAAGGGGAAGGAAAAGAATACGAAGCGTTAATGTACAAATTAGCTCTTCCAAGGAGTAAGAGCGGCGCTGAACGAGAAGTTAAGTTGTTTCTTATACCGGCTGTAGGTGGTTTTGGTCTTTCTGTCAAGAACGCTAATGGAGAAGGTAAGTTTGGGATCTTACCTTTAAGTTATCTCGTTTATCATTTGTGTGATACGTTTGTTAATATTAATAATTTAAATCTGTCCACTCCTTTCAAGAGCATGGATGAAAAGTTGCAAAAAAAGCTTATCGTTACAGTTGCCAACATTTTGGGAGGTAAAATTAACGTCTCGAATAAGAATGCGCTTGAGTTTGCTTATACTACGATAGATTGTGTTGTACCTGATGAAAACGAGCCTAGTGTAGAAGCAGAAGAGGAAGATACTAGAATTTCGAGTCTCTGTATTCGTGCTTTTTGGGATACGAAGCCAAAGGTAGGTGACACTGATTTGAAAGTGATGGAACAGCAGCTGGCAAATGAATCCCAAGTTGTTCAAGTGCCCGGGGAGCAAGTGCTCAAGGAGGAAAATGAAAGCAAAAATATTCCAATGATCACACCTACATCTGAATTTGAGCAATTTTTTATGCCACCTAATGAGTTAGGTAAACCTATAGCCAATAAGCAAAAATGGTCCAAAAGAAAACATTTGGCTGTTTGGGTGCCAACTGCGGTGGCTGGGCTTACTGCTGTGACATCACCTATTTGGGTTAAGCCTATTATCGCGAATCGTAGAAATAGATCATTGCCGCAAGATGGAAGGGCAATGAATAATATCGGTGTTCCAGTAAGGCCCAATAATGGAGGCGTTAAGTCGAATGGTGTAAGTAAAGGAACTAGGCTCAGAAGTCGAGGTCGAGGTAAATTGCCGCTGAAAGGTAATCGTACGGGAAAGGTAAAAGGTTAAACAATTAGACTGCTTTATCGCAGTCTTTTTTTGACCTATAAAATGAGTGGAATCCATCAGTCATGACTTTGTTTACATAAACAACAATCTACTCAAATGTAACTCAACTAATGCAGAAGCCACTTGTAATATCTTTAATGAAAAAAATAACTCTCTGGATTGAGCTACTCGTAGAAATATTCAGGATCAACTAACATGATAAAAAATTGCAATCGTTCCGCAACCAGTATGACTTCCTATTACTGTGCCGATTTCGTTAACGAGAATTTCGGAATTAAACTCTTTTTTCATTATGTCTGCGATTTCTAGTGCTTGCTTTTTACAGTCTGAGTGAGAAATAAAAATTTTGTTTCCAATATTACTTTCCTTCATCTTTGAAATTATGAAGTTTACCGAATTTTTCATTCCTCGCTTTTTATCTACAATTTCTAATTTTCCTTGTTTCGTCATGTGCAAAATTGGCATAATATTTAAAAGACTTCCAAAAAATGCTGTGGCAGATGATATTCTTCCTCCACGCTGAAGATGCTTTAAACTCCCAATAATATTAGGATGCTTTATCTTTAGTTTGTTGTTTTCAATCCACTGAGATAGTGACTCAATATCCATACCTTTATCTTTCAATAATGCAGATTCATAAACTAACAATCCTTCTCCGAGAGATGCACACAAAGAATCGATTATCCTTATCTTTCGATCTTTGTATTTTGTTTTCAATTGATTCGCCGCCATAATGGCAGAACCATAAGAACTACTGAGACCCGAAGAAAAAGAAATAAACAAAATATCTTTTTCATTTTGTAGAAAAGGCTCGAAAAATTTAATAAAAGAAGAGGGATTAATCTGTGATGTAGAAGAAAACTCACCGTTTTTTATTCTTCTATAAAAAGCTCTCAAACGCTTTTCTCTGTTTTCATCGATACAGTCAAAACTTGCAGGCTCATCACCAAATTGATAGGAAAAAGGAATCGCTTCTATTTCAAATTTCTTCAATATCTCTAGAGGAAGATCACACGTAGAATCGGTCAAAAGTTTATACTCATTCATTTTTAACTCCAGTAGTTTCATGAATGAGTATTTTAGCAATGTTTACAAATATTTCAAGAGATTAGTTACAGCTTCCGCACCCACAATTACCGCAACTTCCACAACCGTTTCCGTTACAGCCGCAAATGCACATTATCAACAAAATAGTCATCAATGTTGAGCAACTGTTGTTTCCATTAAATAAATTATTACACATAAGTGTTCCTCCTAAAATTTTCATCTTTCGGCATTGCCGTACAATAGTATAATATTATTATCAGTTAACCATTGTGAATTTACTTTTTTCTATTTAGCTAGACACTAAGTGATGTTAGTCACATTTCAGTTAATTTTGATTATATATAAGTTAAAAGCATCATTATAAATCTTGTATTTAATTGTCTTGCGCGTTTTTTTGTAAAACTTACTTATAGTTTAGAAATTATTGTATAATTACAGATTTGTCTTTTTATTTTTGCATCTTCTTTTTCTTAACTATATAACTTTCATAGTATCAAACTTTTGGTATTGCTAAAAGTGGATAGAAGTCTTGAAAATACCACTCTAAAAACGAAAGAATAAAGTTTGCTTACCACTTAATTCTTGTTGTTTTTTTACTAGTTTATTCGAATCACTTTGCTTCATCTATCTATTTTTAGCAATAGTCCAATTTAGGTGTTGCTAAAAATACACAGAATAGAAATAATCACAGTACATAAACAATGAGAGGGAGTTAACAATCATATTTAAACTTTTAGACCATCAATAAGTTTTACGAGCAAAACGAGCAAGATAATGTCGAAGAAGACGGTTCATACGTTCAACAGTATAAGTATGAGATTTGCCAATCAGATGTTTGTTTTGTGAAATAATGTTGTATACCGGGAATTTATCTGTAGCATAAAATTCATCCTCAATATAAGAAATATTTTCACAAAGTTTCTCAAAGCCCTCAGAACTGCGATCACCTACGAAAAAACCAACAAGTTTTTTAGTTTTTATGTTTACCGCTGTCCAGAGCCATATTTTTTTAAAATTCACAGACCTTCATCAAGTTATAAAACATTCATTTTCTTGTTATTAAATGTCCTCATTTTACATATTTCATCTGCAGCCTGCTTTACCCAATTTATTATGGACACATGACTAACATGAAGTAATCTTAAATTCTTTTAAACCCATTACCTTCCGAGTAATATTTTATTGCTTTTTGTTTTATATCTTCAGGATAACCATTTTTTCCTACACTCGATATTCCTCTGGCTTTCCTCTTGAGTTAGGGCATATATTTTGAATATAATTCTTAAAAATGCCAACAATTTTATAACACTCATCCGGATCTACCTCCAGAATTTTATCCAAATTTTCTTTTTTACTTCTCCAATAATAGTTAGCAGGCCAACCACCACTCTTAAGTAACCCGTTATAAAGTAATCTTGATAGATTTTCCGAAATTTTTGTACGAATTGAACTGTCTAAAAATAAACCAAACCTTGTCTGCATCAATAACTCATAATGAAACTTTATCCCATTAAGAAATTGAATCGCACTAGTTACGGGATGGCACATTTCTTTAACATCATTTTCAGTATAATTGCCTTTTGATTTCAATTTGTAGAAATACCCAAAATCAACAACCTGTACTAAAACCTTTTTTTTCTCGACTGAAATAAGATAATTTTCATGATTCATATCTCCATGGGCTACTCCGTTTTTGCGTAAAACTTCAACAACTTTCAGAAGTTGTTCTACAATCAAAACAAACAATTTTTGTTTATACTTTTCACCAAAGTTAGAATTACCTACCAAATTTTGAAAATGTTTACAATTCATTCCTCCGGCTAACTGATAAATTATATTAGCTTGTTTTTCTCCTTTTCTAGCATAAAACATCGGTTTAGCAATGTAGTCACACGATATATTGTTCAAAACTTTACACGCTAAAATTTCAGATTCCACTGGGTTATGACCTATTTTAGTATGGTTGATTTCTTTTAGTACACACTGTTGGTTTTTAAATTTACATTTAAAAGTTGTGCCACCTTGGTTCCCTGAACCAATGGCTTCTTCTTTTTCTATATCTTTATCTTTGAAATTCAGATTGATTTTAAATTTATTTCCAACTTGTCGCACAGCTTCAATAAATTCATATGGCACAACACTTTCTACTCTGCTTGGCAATGCACAAATTCTTCCGATAGCTTGTTCGAGATCTGAATCACTACTTTGGGTATTGATACTACCAAGAATGTTACTTAATTCATTTGCTCGCGAACTTCTACTCAAAAAAGTTTTCAACATCGAAAATATAGATTTACTATTAGCTCTATCTGCCAATATTCCATCTATTTCTTTTTTAACACTAATTAAGATTGTCTTCACTTGTTCTAGAGTTTTTGATAAATTAATGTCTTGTATATATTGATCGAAATTCATTAATAATCACCTCCATAAAGAAAATTATAGTAAAATTACAATTTATTATCAAATAGCATGATTATTATTTATTAAAAATACCAAAAAATTAAGTTGACTCTTTCCGCTAATTTTGATATACTGAAAGCGTTGGATGAATAGTTTTGAGTTTGGTTAGAGTGCAATGGAAGGAAAGAAGAAAATATATAAAGCTAAAATTGATGCCGTTTTCAAGATGCTTTTTGGTGATCCGAAGAACAAGGTCACTTTGTCCGATTTTCTTCAAGCTGTTCTTGGTCTATCGAATAACGATGTGAGTGAAATTGATATACTAAATCCACTCTTAAGATTGGAAGATGTCAATGGTAAGCTGGGGATTTTGGATGTAAATCTCACGACTAAGAGTGGGAAAATGATCGACATCGAGATGCAGGTTAGAAAAGTTGCGAGTATGCGTCAAAGGTGTTGTACTATGTTTCAAAATTGTTTTCTGGCCAACTTGGAAATTCAAATCCGTATGGTAACTTAAAGAAGACAATTGGTATATTAATTTGTACAGATCACATACTGATTGATGAGAATGATAAATATAAAAATAAGTTTTTAATGAGGTCAGAGGATTCAGCAGTTTTCACGGATGTTATGGAAATCAATACACTAGAATTAAAGAAAGTACCTGGCGTAGATGATAGTAAACTTGCTCATTGGCTCAGATCTTTGGACATAAATGATGAAGAGGAGTTGGATAAGGCAAATACACGGTAATGTTTTTAAATTAGCAGCGGACGAACTGAAAAGATTGTCGGCTGACAAGCAAAAGAGAATCATTATTGAAGCGCGTGAAAAAGCCCTTATTTCATTTTCTTCAATTGATCAACTTTGTCAGCCAAAACATTAAGCTCATCACTCTTTCCCTGCTCTCTTTGACTTAGATTATTTAAAACACTATTAAGAGCAGTCGAAGCTAATCCTCCAAAGAAAACATAACCTAAATCTTTAACCAAAATACGATCCCAAATATTATATTCTTCTTTTTTGTATCCAAAACTGTGCAGTATTTCACAAAACTTTTCTATAGGCTCAATAATTTTACTCTTAAAATCAATTGGACTCATTGAATTCCATTCAATCTTATTAAGCTCCTCTTTAATGTTATCCCAAGTTAACGTCGAGTCATTTTTATCTTCCAAATATTTCGCCCCTATCACTAAATCTCTTAAAAATAAAGCATGATCTAACGAACTATCAGCAACGTTTGCGTTATGATTACGATAAAATTCCATCAATTTTGCTTTATCCATGTCTGACATACTCCCAAAATTTGCCACACATTGATTAAAAATCATGCCCATTCTAATTCCTTTTATTGCGTCATGAATCGGAATCCCCAACGCCAAAAGTACATTCCTTCAGAATCAGTTGAAGCGTACAAAACGGCAACTTATTGGTTGAGTTATTCCTCAAGAATTCAACCTATACCATCTTGACCGTTTAAGCTTTTCGTGATATAATAGTAGCGTAGCCTGGTGACGGGTTCATCTAATAATATTGATATATATTTTTTGACGAACTACCGTATAGTGAGTACGGTAGCTTTTAAATTGATTTAAAATTTGAAGTATCAACAAAATGATAATCAATATTTTAATCAAAGTTTTTAAGCTCATAGTCATCCCCCCCTTTCTCTGACAGACAGTCAGATTTGGAGAAATGAACCCGTACTTCCAGATTACGCCGAGAACTATAATGCCATAAATTTGTTCATATTTCAATTAATTTCTAACTTTGTGATTGCTAGAAGTGAGTAGAATTTATGATTTATTACCGTAAAAAATTAAGAGCTAAAGTTGTTAGTTATTTTGTTTTAAATAGTTTCTTGATCTATACCTTTAAGTTGTTTTCAGTATAATCTATTTGATTTTAGCAATGCCTCCAAGGACAAGTAGTTGATTTTCTATCATACACTTCATATAATGAATGCATGACTCGTTCGCGAGTTCGTCTAAAGATTAATTATCATTTCTCTCGACGTCCACGCCGTTTTCGTGGGCGTCGATTTCTATATTGTTTCCATTCATTGTAAACAAATTTGAATACAGCAAATAAAAACCAAAGAAGATCGATCATTTGACCACCTACTTTCTCCTCAAACAGAGGGTAATTGAAAGTTGATGAACCCACGACACGAATCATGCATTCGACATTTTAATTAAAAATCAGACACTTTTCAACGAGGATTATTATGAAATACAAAGATTTTGTAAAAAGTACAGGATATGGAACTGGTGAAGATCTTTATGGGTGGAACTGTAGGCATACTTTCATCCCTTTCAATCCAGAAATTCTGACACTACCCACTAGAAAAACAATAGAAAATAAAGCCAAGAAAACGGACAATCAATAGGCAAGCTATGATACTATTGGATTTAAGTATTTGATTAATGAGCAAGAACAAAAATTAAAGATAAAGATATTTACTTTTAAAAAAAATAGTAATATAATCAAGTTATCAGCTGATAACTTGAAATGTTATTTAATGTTTCAAGGTGAAAAGTTCAACTTTAAAGGAAGTTATATTATGAAAATTGATAAGAGAATTTGTACATACTTGTTATGTTTAGTTAGTAATGTGAATTTTTTTAGTTTAACTACAACCCAGGCGGTTTTGGATAAAATTGGACTGGAGCGTTATGAGCGTTATGGCAAAAAATTGAAAGAAGTGGCCAACTATGTGTTAACAGAAGACGGTTATAAAGTCAATTTTGACAAGCCAATTGGTGCTGGTCAAAATGGCGTAGTTTTAGAAGGTACTGACAGTAAGAGGGACAAGGTGGCAATTAAGTTGTCTTCTTCTAAGCCTAGCACTCTCAAAATGACTTGTAATGGTTATTGGAATTACCGTTCTAAATATCAGGACAACTCTTATAATTATTTGGGTGAACTGGAGATTGTAAAGAGATTTGTAAACAGGAAAATTTATGAACAAAGTACATTCAAACAATTTAATGGTGGAAAGATTAAAGTATATTGTCCTGTCGATCTTGGGGATGGATTGCCAAAAATACGTGCCTTGTATAGAGCGTTTGAATTGGAAAATGAGAATGAATGGTGTATTATAACCGTCATGGATTGGGTAGATGGAGAAGACTTGGAAACATACACTGACGAAAATTTATTTGACACAGATAACGTGTTAGATTGGATTTTGAAAATTCTTGAAGCTCTTAAGCCTTTGCATGATAGGGGATGGGTTCACATGGATCTTAATCCAAGCAACATAATGCGCGGAAAAGAAGATGGATCTCTGTGTATAGTAGACTTAGGCAAAGCTATTGATTGGTATGATAGGAACAAAGATGTAGTAGCCCCATATTATAATGTAAAATTTATCGAAGGCCATAATCTTGATCAGGATTTTTTAGAGATAAAGGGATTGGTACATGGGTTGTTTGAATCGCAGCAATATAATTCTAATAAACAATTTCTTCATAAAAGCATTATGCTAGCATTGGAAAAATCCAATAATTGCAAGCAATTGTATGATAGTTTAGTTGTTTTAGTGGGTAAATAATGTTTTTTTTGTTGTTCTTAAATCTATGAGGGAAACATGTGATTTTATTAATTTTTTTTATCTTTATTTCATAAAAAAATCAGTTTATATGTACTGACAAATTTAGAAATCAAAATTGTTTTGAGTGGAACCTAATATTTGATAGGAACAGCGACGATGTTTTAAAAGTCCAAACATACGATACGATTGGGTTTGAATATCTTGATGAAAATCAGAAACAAGAATGGATGGGTGGCCCCTAAAAGGGGCCTTGAATTGTTTTGACTTAAATCGAATTGAAAGGAACACAGAATTTCTTGCGAATCTTTACTAGATAACAGGACTTACATTTAAAACCAATTGGAAAATAACTGATATTCCCGAAAGATCTGATTTTCAAAGAATTATCGATAATGTAAATACACTAAGAACAAGTGGGAAAGTTCTGGATTCAACTTCCAAAACACCTTTTATACCCTTAAATGTTCATATCCTAGAATATCCGATAAAAAAATAAAGTAAATTAAAAATAATATAAATAAAAAAATAAAACATATGACATTGTACTTAATTGGAAGCATTTTAAACTTGAGTGGGAACAAATATGGTTTTATCTTTTGGATAATTTCAAATCTTTATATGTCGATCAGATTTTACGCGATAGGCGAATATGCTCAAACTCTGCTTTTTGCTATCTATTTTATAATAGTGATACGAGGACTAAATGTTTGGTCTAAAAAGAAGACTTATGAAGATGTACAGTCTTGACTTTTTTATCATTTATGCGCATAATAGTAGCACGACACTGCAAATGCGGTTAGTCCAATCTTGAAAATGACATTTTTTACTGCCTATTTCGTGATTTTGGCAGTTATTTCTTTATGATTTTATAAAAAATAATGAATAGTATTAATACTAATATCATATCTATATTCATAAATTATCACCTCCTCATGGAGGGAAGTGACTAACCGCCTGGACGTCGTGCAGTATTATATATTGACTTAACAACTGTTTTCAAATGAGTATAACAACAACATTCAACTGTTCTCTGTATCTCAGAGGAAGTTGTTTTTTTGTGATCAAATGATTTTGGAACTTTAGTCTATTTTTGAGTTATTTTCAATCTTGGATATTAGTATCGATAAAGTTACTTCATAAGATTTAAAGCTCAAACACACTCTAATCTACATAAAAGAGTGTGTTTTTTGTAAATTATTGTCATAAATGCCAAAAAAAGAAAATTTCTCAGATTTTTTTCATTATTTTCAACATCATAACGTATGAACCGTCTTCTTTGATATTATCTTGCACGCTTTTCTCGCAAAACTTATTGCTGGTCTAAAATAAAAATATGTTGACAAATATTTATTTTTGAGTTATCATAAGTGTAAAGTTGGAATGTTAGTGAGAGGTAGTTTTATGAAAAAAGTTATTTCTGTATTGTGTGCCATGTTAACCTTTGGTGGTATATCGGATCGTGCTAGATCAGCCTTTACAGCTGTTGAAAATAATATACTTGATTTGGTCTATAACAAGACGGCTTATGAGAATGTGAGGATAGTTATTGGTGCGTTGAGGGGGCTAGAGAAAGCTTTGGATGATAAAAAAAAATATTTTAAATGTGTAGAAAATTGTCTTAAGCCAATCGACTGTTATTACAAAGGATGTAGCAAAAAAGCTGTAGAATTATATGAGAAAAAAATTCTCAGATACGAGATGTTGGATTTTGGGGAGCTTAAAAATTGTATTGATGGTAGTGTTAACATTAAATATGTATATGATAGTTTTGATGCTAATGCATCTGATGAACTTAATAACAATACGAATAAAACTAAAAAAATACTTGCAAGGTTATTAGCTTTTTCAGATATGTGTTCTGCCTTAGAGGGCATTGCTAAGGAGAGTCAAGGGGAGTGGATGCTTAATAGAGTAATTTTAAAATCGATTGCTGGATTATCTGCAGCTGCCATTATCGTTGTTGCTATTGCTCTTGTTGCTAAGGGTATAGCGAATAAGATGAATGAACGAGAACGTATTAGAAGAGAAACTTTAAAACAGAGATTGTACGATAAAAAGATGTTAGAAACTGCGGGAAATTCGTCAATTGATGTCAGTATTTCACGTCAGGAACTCATAAAAAGGTTTAAGGACATTCAGTCGGAAAGGCCTGATTTTAAGGATATGTCTAGATTAGGTAGACAAATTGCCAACTTTTTAGAACTTGGTGATGAAGCTGGTAGTCTTGTGCTGTTTTTTGAAGGTCCACCTGGATGTGGTAAAACTTCACTTGCTTTTCGGGTTGCAGAGGCATTGGGGGTAAAAAAACCTTTGATGTACAGCAAGAATGATATTGATGAGAACAATAAGGTTGCAAGTGTGATGCAGCAGACAATGGGTTCGTATAATTTAGGTGGTGTTGATAGAATTGGAAAAGTTAGTGCAGCGATTAAGGCTAATAAGCATCCGTTCATAGTATTTGACGAAATAGACAAAATGCCTTCTGAGATGTTGTCATGTATTTGGAATGTTACAGATTACTCAAGACTTAACAACGATGGTGGGGATGTGAAAGTTGATAGGGGATTGTTTATTTTTACAAGTAATACATCAATAGAAGATATGTTTAAAGGTAAAAATATTAGTATGACCATGGAGAGTGTTTTGTCTAGATTTGGAGGGTTTATTTACAATATTTCACCACCTGGTAAAGCAGGTTTTTCCGCGTCTATTAAAGGCGTATTATCAGAGGCGGCAAAACGTACAGAAAAAAAGTATAAAGTTGCGTTAAAATGGGATGAGGGCAGTGTTGAAAAAATAGTGAATTTGTATTATGCGCACAAGCAATCTGATGGTATGCGTTGGCTTAAGAATTTTAGCATTAATTTAGCAGGTATCATAGCCGATGCATGTAGTTCTATAGAGCAAAAGGGAAAGATTTTAAATTTAACATTCTCAGATATCAATAAAAAGATTAAAGTTGCATTTCCAGACGTTGGGTTAGATACGGAGAATAAAATTCCAAATGCAGGTAAGACTCAAATCGTTAAAAAAGTTAAAGCGAACCCTAAAAAATATAATAAAAAATTCAAAAACCTAGGTAATAGGAAAGTTATTAAATGACAATTTACGGGTATTGCGTCTAAATAGACACAGATAAACTACCTAGAAATAAACCAGATTCTTTATATTTACATAATTTTTCATCAATTAAATGTTTTCTTTTTTATTTTTTGACATCTTCTAATTTTAGAAATTTATATTTTCATTTTCATAATCTTTATCATGTGATTTTTGATTCTATTTACGGTATTATTCCCTACAGTACCATTTATTGTAATTAGATTTCGTTATTCCGGAGGAGATTATGGATATTAAGATTGCGTCGTCTATTTTGTGTTGTGATTTTTTGCATCTCTCTAATGAAATAGAAAAGTTAGAAAATTCCGATGGTGTTGATTATATTCACTTAGATATAATGGATGGTAATTTTGTTCCTAACTTAAGTTTTGGACCATATATCTCCGAATTGATTGCAAAAAATTTTTCCGTTCCTATTGAAACACATCTAATGGTTTCAAACCCTATCAAATTTGTAGAAAAATTTTATTTTAGTCATTCAATAATATTTCATATTGAATCTAATGATTGTCCCATGGAGGTTATTGATAGGATAAAGTTTTTGGATATGAAAGTAGGTATTGCAATTAATCCGGAAACAAGCTTTGAAAAGATGATTGACTATATTGATTATTTAGATATTATCTTGGTGATGACAGTTTCTCCGGGTTTTGGTGGTCAAAAATTTTTGGATTCTCAAATAAATAAAATAAAAGATATAAAATCTTATGTTATGAAAAATCATAAAAATGTCTCTATTGGAGTTGACGGTGGTATCAACTCTGTTACTTCGCAGTCTTGCATTGACGCTGGGGCAACGAATTTGGTGGTAGGATCATTTTTAAATGGAGCAAAAGATATATCTAGCGCATGCCATCAATTGATTGGAGATTTCTAAAGATAAGTAAATCTGATAAAACGTAGCTTTAGAGACTTACTTTGAAAAAATTTGTTAAAACATTTCTCACATTGATATTAATTTTTACTGTTGCAGTATATATTGATTTTTTTGTTATTATCTTGCTCGTTTTGCTCGTAAGACTTATTCTTGATTTAAATGTTTAACTACGATTGATAACTCTGACCTCCTGTTTTTGTACCGTTGATTTATTACTTATATCCATTTTTAGCACTGCCATTAGATCTGTATATATTTAAATTTTTTCATTCAAGTGGCACAACACACTACAGAGTGTACTGTGTAGTTGCGCAGTCAGATGTATGTAGGGCACATCTTGTGTATGTATTATCACAGTATGGACGGACACTGCTAAAAGTGGGTAGAAACCTTGAAAATATCACTTTAAAAACGAAAGAATAAAGTTTACTTACCACTTTACTCCTGTTGTTTTTTTAACTGTTGTACTCGAATTTTTTTGTTTTATCTATCTATTTTTAGCAATGCCTTCTATTAGAAAATGTTGATTATTTTTGGCTTTTTGTTACAATTTGGAGTATCTAAACTTTCTTGGGGGGTTATATTTTGATTATAAGTTACGATTGGATTTTCTTTTTGCTTTCCACGACTGTGTATATAATTGTCGACGGATACTTTGTTGGAAATTTCGGACCATCAGATTATAGAAGTATGATAGCAAGTACGGTAATTTCTGTTTTATTATTGGGCGCAATATTATTTTCAAAAAAATGTTCATACTATGGGCTCAAAAAGGCTAAAAATGCTAAAGAATGTTTATATTTTTCTCCTCTTATTTTAATTGCATCTCTTAATTTGTGGGATGGTGTGATAGAGTGTTCTAATCGTGAGGTGATATTTTTTGTTTTAAGAATGATAAACATAGGATTCATTGAAGAAATTATTTGTAGAGGGTTTTTATTTAGAGCACTAGAGAAATTTGGAACTAAAAAAGCTATGTATTTGAGCAGCGCTTTTTTTGGTGTAGCGCATATTATGAATCTTTTCTTTGGGGCAAAACTAATCCCTACTGTTATTAAAATATTCTTTTCTACGTCGCTCGGATATTTATACGTAACAATATTTTGTAAAAGTGGCTCTTTGTTGCCATGTATCATTTCTCATCAATTACATAACTCATTGTGTGTATTTGACGTTAAAAACAAAACACTATCAACCTATGCTATCCCCATTATAATAATATCGATATCTATTTTCTATTCCATATACATAAATAGGACATCAGAAAGACTACAAAAAAGCAATACAAAATAAAGTGCTGAAAAGTATTAAAATTTGATATTACTAAAAAGTGTAAAATACAATAAAACAATTTCAAAAAATAAAAAACCTATAAGGAACTATTTATTTTCTAAAGTTTTTACTAGCTCATAAAATGATGCGACATATTCGTAGATTGGTCTGCTTGGATTTCTCAGATTTTTTTTTATGTCTTTTATTTCTTGTTTGAAATGGAATCTATAAGACGCGGGGAATTCATCTACGATTTCTGAGATTCTTCGTATTTTATCCTTGGCTTGCTTTGCGTTTGATATTTTGTTTTCTAACTCTTTTTTATTTATTTTTTCGATCTGATCATAAAACCAATACAAAAACGTTGTTTCAGAAATGTAGTTGTCATCCATCTTCAAAAATATCACCCACTTATACACACTTTTTCAGCTTATCCTATTGTATGATTCACGGCCATATTTCTCAATCTTTTGGTATTGCTAAAATCGAATAGATTATACTGAAAATAACTTAAAAGTGTAGATCAAAAAACTATTTAAAACAAAATAACTAACAATTTTAGCTCTTAATTTTTTACGGTAATAAGTCGTAATTTCTACTCACTTTTAGCAATGTCTTTTCAATTTTTTGTGACTATCAATAGATTGAAAAAATAGCGAAAAAGTCTGATAATACTCTGCAATGCTGGTTTTATTAAGAAGGACTAAAGATGAAACACGGTAAAATAATTGTTTTAGAGGGTCTTGACGGTAGCGGTAAACATACGCAAGCAGAAATTCTGTTTAGTAAGATGAAATCTTTAAATAAAAATGTTAAAATGATTTCTCTGCCAAACTATAAAAGCGAATCTTCGGGACCAGTTAAAATGTATCTAAATCGTGAAATATCAGATGACCCGAAAAAAATAAATCCTTATGCGTCATCTTCATTTTTTGCAGTAGACCGATTTATAAACTATTTTTGCGATTGGAAAGATTTTTATGAACTAAATGATTCAATTCTTATATGTGATCGATACTCTACATCGAATATGGTTTACCAACTTGCAAAGGTCGAAAGGCAAAATTGGGATTCATTTCTTGATTGGATTTCAACATATGAATATGAATATATGGAAGTTCCTCGTCCTGATGTTGTGATATATTTAAAAGTACCTATTAGAATTTCTCAAGAATTGATAATTAAACGCTCGAAAAGCTATGATTTACATGAATCAAATTTGGAATTTTTGAATTTATGTGAAAAGGCATGTGAATATTCTTCTAAAAAATTTGGATGGAAAGTAATAAATTGCTCTGATGATGGCGAAAATATAGACCCAGTCGAAGTTATCTCGTCCAAGATTTTTAATATAGTAAATGAAATATTATGAGAGGTAAGATGTGAATGTTTTAGAATCTATTATTCAAGGCATGATACAGGGATTTACTGAATTTTTGCCCATATCTAGTAGTGGACATTTAATGATAGCACAGTATTTTTTAGGAATTAAAGAAAATAATTTGTTCTTTAGCATATCATTACATATTGGAACTTTGATATCTGTTTTGCTCGTTTATAAGAAGACCTTTTTGGATCTCTTTAAATCTATATTTTCATTACCGATATCACTGATTTCAGGAAGAAAAAAAACAAAATCAGAAGATTTGCTTGTCAACATTTTTATATCTTTAATTCCTTTATTTTTTCTGATTGTTCCAATTCCCAAAATGGGAAGCCTCAGAAAATTCGCTTCTTATCTTTCGGATTCGGGGAATATATCAATTGTTGGAATCTCACTTATAGTTACTAGTATTCTTTTGTATTTGGGAATAAAATCTAGTGGTGCACATGCTAAATATGGAAATAACGAGATGACGCCGCTAAAATCTTTTTTTGTAGGAATCTTTCAGATGTTCGCGGGTATTTTCCCTGGTCTTTCGAGATCTGGCTCGACTTTATCTGCTGGTCTTATTGTGGGAGTAGACAGAAAAGAGGCGCTAGATTTTTCATTTATCTTAGGAACTCCAACTATTTTGATAGCTGCTCTGGCGGAGTTTAAAGAAGTTCATGATTTGGGCATAAAAATTGATCTATTACCGTTATTGGTCGGAATTTTAGTTTCGGCGTTTGTGGGATGTCTATCTATAAAGTTATTTAAATGGCTAATGAAGAACGATAAAACTTGGTTCTTTGCTCTGTATTGTTTCGTTGTTGGATCTTCTGTAATATTATTAAAGATTTTAAAATTATGTTGAGTGGTAATTTATGGCATCGAGTAAAAAAAGAGAAAAAAAAAGAAAAGAAGTAAAAATCGACGATAATACCAAGATGATACTTTATTTTGTTGTGTCATGTCTTTTGTTGTGTCTGATATTTATAAAGGGTGAAAATTTATGGTTCGCACTTAGATATTTCGTATTAGGAGTGTTAGGTACAAATGCAATTTTTCTTCCTATATTTTTGATTTCGAACATATATTTAAAGCTAAAAAATGGAGAAGTTAATAAGTTTAAGTCATGTCTATCGTGCATTTTATCTGTCTCTATATCTTCGTTTATAGGGATATTTTCAATACCTGATATAAACCCATTTTCATACTACTACAAATTAGGAATGAGCAATTCTGGAGTTTTATCTGGTTCGATAAATATATTCTTAGTAAGATGTTTTGGTCTTAGTGCCTCGATAGCAATTTTGTTAATAATTATAGCACTAATTTCTATGATTCTATTTAGATTTGATTTAAATAGAATATTTGAAAAAATCAAGATTTTTTTCATCTCGTGCAAAGAAGCTCTTCCTGAGATTCCAAAAATTGAGAAAAAACCAGAGGCTTCTAAAGAAATAAACGTCCCCTATAGTGAAGATGTTGTCGTTAATTCAAAGAGTTTGAATCAACTCAGAGAAAACCTGCACTCAGAAAACAGTGAAGAAGTTCCTATCGAGTATGATGATAATAAAGATGATGTTGAAAAAATAACAGAAGCTTTCATGGAGAAAGAAAAAATAAAACTCGAAGAAGAAAATCAAATTGAGAAGATATCGTTGACTCATGAAAATACGCTAAATTATAAATTTCCACTTATTGAATTTCTTAATTTACCTCCGAAAACGTCGCAAGGAGACATAACTAATGAGCTCAACACAAATGGAAAGTTACTCATAGATACTCTCTTAAGTTTTAACGTTAAGGCAAAAATTGTTGATATATGTAGGGGCCCAGCAATTACGAGATATGAAATTCAACCTGCCTCTGGAGTTAAGGTTAGCAAGATAACAACTCTTTCTGATGATATTGCACTCAATTTAGCAGCATTAGGAGTTAGAATTGAAGCACCAATTCCGGGGAAATCGGCGGTTGGAGTGGAAATTCCAAATCGAATTGTTAGTACCGTTACCGTCAGGGAGATAATTGAATCAAAAGAATTCGTAGATGCAAAAAGTTCGTTGACAGTATCTCTCGGAAAGGATATATCTGGTAAGCCTATCGTTACAGATCTTGGAAAAATGCCACATCTTCTTATTGCTGGTTCGACAGGTGCTGGAAAGTCCGTTTGTGTGAACTCGTTTATAGTTAGTATTCTTTACAAGGCTTCTCCAGAGGATGTTAAACTTTTGATGATAGATCCAAAGGTCGTCGAATTGGGAGTATATAATGGAATTCCGCATTTATTGGTTCCAGTCGTTACAGACCCTAGAAAATCTGCCGGAGCACTGAATTGGGCAGTCAATGAGATGCTTAGTAGATACAAAATTTTTGCAGAGGTCGGAGTTCGTGATATCTCGTCATATAATGCACTCGTTGAGAAGAAAAAAGACGAATCTAGTGAAAACAATCTTAACAAAATGGCAAGAATAGTCATAATAATCGATGAACTTTCGGACTTAATGATGGCTGCTCCAAATGAGATAGAAGATTATGTATGTAGATTAACTCAGATGGCACGTGCGGCTGGAATGCATTTAGTAATAGCTACACAGCGTCCTTCTGTTGATGTTATTACAGGAGTAATAAAAGCAAATGTTCCGAGTAGAATAGCACTTGCGGTATCTTCCCAGGTCGATTCTAGAACCATATTAGATATGGGAGGTGCAGAAAAGCTTCTAGGACGTGGAGATATGTTGTTTTCTCCATTGGGTGCAATAAAGCCCATGAGAGTTCAAGGGTGTTTCGTAACTGACGAAGAAATTGAACGCGTTGTTGATTATGTTAAAAGTGAATCTTCATGCGAATACGACGAAAAAGTTATTTCGGGAATTGAAAAAGGTGCCTCTGAGGGGCTAGATGCTTTAAATATAGCAAAATCTGATGACGACGATAAAGATCCGATGTTAGAAGAGGCTATAAAGTGTGTCATTGAGTGTGGACAGGCATCAACTTCACTTCTTCAGCGTCGTCTTAGATTAGGATATGCACGCGCAGGACGTTTAATAGATGAAATGGAACAAATGGGAATTGTAGGTCCACATGAGGGTTCAAAACCTCGTCAAGTAGTTATGTCATATCAAGAGTTTTTACAACGTCAAAACATAAACGCGGACTAGTATAAACCATATTATCTATATTCAATAAAAATGCACTTGATTTATTTAATTTTTGTGGTATAATTACCATACTTTCATTTTGTGTGAGGTGATTAAATATGGCATTAGAAATAGCGAGAAAATTAATAAGAAAAGAAACAGATGCAGATTTGATATCTGATATTGCAGTGGCCTTTAAGGGTATGGGTGAATCAGATAATTTAAAAATTTTTCTTGAATATGGAAGCCAAGCTTTGGGGTTTATTAAACAACTAAAAGAAGGAAATGAAAGTTGGTTTACGTGGAGAACAAATACTGCAATGATATGGAAGGGTATCGAAAGGATTAAGAGAAAGATAGAAGGTGAGGAAAATAACAAAAATATGATGGGTGTACTGCGAATGGCTGAAGGGAAAAATACTTGGTATGAAAAATTGATAATATATAAAACTGGTACAGTTAAAACTGGAGGTTTGTTCAGTTCACGGTGGAACAAAGATGTTAAGGAGGCAGCTGGTAAGGCACTCGAAAACATCAGTAAACTTGTGAATAAAGCTTTTCAAAACCCAGACAAAGTAGAACAACCAATTACACCAATCAAAGAATATTTGGCTGACTTCTTTTGTAAGAAAGGGGGAAGTTTGAATTTAGACATTAATAGTTTAAAAATAAAATCCGAAACCCAACAACAAACAACTGATATTCCTTTATTGCCTCTGAATGATAAAACACTGAATACATATGGTGGAGAAGCATTTTACAAATTCATAAAAAAGGCCTGCAACCTTACCTCTTGTGCTGAGTTGAAAGTAGATAACAAAACCATAACAGCCAGAGCAGTAGAAGAGTTGCCAGCCAAAGATAAAATTATAGGATTTATCACACCGGGCGTCATAAGTGCACTAAAACTTATGACAAATAATGGAGAGGGTAACTCAGAAGAAAACAAAGTAAACAACCTAACCAAAGAAATAGTAGATGATATAGATAAGAAAGTGAAAGAACTAAAAAAATCACAAAATAATAATGTCTAACTTAGAATACTTCCAGCACCAATATTTCTAGCTTCCATAACTTCAAGTGAATTACCATCCGAGCCTGCAACTAACATTCCTTGCGATTCTATTCCAAATATTTTAGAGGGCTTAAGATTCGCAACAATCACGATCTTCTTTCCAACCATATCCTCCGGAGAGTAATATTTAGCAATTCCAGAAACTATTGTTCTATTTTTAGAGCCATCGAAGACCGAAAGCTTGAGAAGTTTGTTTGACTTCTCAATTTTTTCGCATTTTAAAACCTCAACAACTCTGAGCTCAACTTTTTTAAAATCCTCAATTGAAATAAGCCTTTCATCCTCTGAGCTTTCATCATTTTCAAGATATGAAAGTTCTTTATCAACATCCAAACGAGGAAATATTGCATTTTCTCTATTGACCTTTACTTTTTTATCAAGAACACCCCACTTATCTGATTGATGCCAACCACAAACTTTCCTACTTGCGCCAATTTGACTCTGAATTTTAGACGCAGTCTTAGGCATAAACGGATAAATTAACACCGAAACAACTCTCAAGGTCTCGAGAACATTATATAAAATTGTAGACAACCGAATTTGATCTTCCGCATATCGTTTCTTATCCCACGGAGTACACACATTCATGTACTTATTACACTCTGCAACAACGTTCCAAATCTCATTCAAAGCTAGCGAAAATTCAAGATTGTCAAGATGAATTTCGACCTTATTTTTCAAAGATCTGACCAATGAAGCCAAGTGCTCGTCGTCACTATCTGGTTTCAACTCGCCTAGAAGAGTTCCTCCAAAACACTTATCAACCAATGCCGTAGACCGAGAAAGCAAATTTCCAAGATCATTAGCTAAATCCGAATTTATCTTATTTATAAATGCCTCGTTTGAAAAAGGACCATCGCTACCAAAAGGAATCTCCTTTAACAAGAAATATCTTAAAGCATCTTCACCATACTTCTCACATAAGACAAAAGGATCAACAACATTTCCCTTGGATTTTGACATTTTGTCTCCGCCCAAGATTATCCACCCATGTCCAAATATTTTCTTCGGAACAGGCAAATCAAGAGCCATCAAAATTGCGGGCCAAATAACAGAATGAAACCTTACAATTTCCTTACCCATGATGTGAACATCCGCGGGCCAAAAATGCTTAAATTCCTCATCATCTCTATTGTAACCTATTGCATTTATATAATTAGTAAGAGCGTCTAACCACACATAAACTACGTGTTTATCGTCGAATGTAACAGGTATTCCCCACGAAAAACTAGAGCGACTTACACAAAAATCTTGCAGACCACTTTCTACAAATTTGATCATCTCATTTTTTCTACTTACAGGCTCAATAAATCCTTCGCTATTTTTCAAAAGATCCAAAATCCTATCTTGGAATAGCGAAAGCTTAAAAAAATAAGAATCCTCCTCCGACCAAACAACTTCTCGCCCACAATCTGGACACTTTTTATCAACTAATTGGGAATCTGTGAAAAACGCTTCGCAAGGAGAACAATACCACCCACCATACTTACCCTTGTATATGTAACCTTTATCATAAAGATCCTTGAAGATTTTTTGAACAGACTTAACATGATAATCATCCGTAGTGCGTATGAACACATCATAAGATATATTTAAAACTTTCCATAGCTCCTTGAATTGTGCAACTATTCTATTGACATACTCAATCGGAGAAAGATTCGCTTTTTTGGCACAAGTTTCGATCTTCATACCATGTTCGTCGGTACCCGTAACAAACTTAACGTCGCACCCCTGCATTCTCTTGTACCTAGCAAGAACATCAGCAGCGATGGTAGAATAACAATGCCCTAAATGCGCCTTGGCAGACGGGTAATAAATCGGAGTTGTTACATAAAACTTTTTCATACGACCTCGTTCTTTTTATTTCTATTCTTGATTATAATCATAAAACAGAATACCGCAAGAGATGATACAAAAACCACTGAGTATATTATTATCTCTTTATTTCTTTTTATAAATTCGGTACCCTTACCGTATATTTCTTCCTCAGCTCTTTCAAGTTTACAATAATTGATAACTTTTTTTTTTGCGCTCTCAGAAAGCATATCGTAGCATTGACGAGCAAACTTTATAAGCGATTTGTCATAATCAGATAAATCATGAGATATTTGACCAATTAAATTTTCAACACTTCTAAAATCAGAAATAGATTTGTCACTCAAAATCACGTATGTATCTTTAATGTTACAGAAATTACTCACTAGAACTTCGCCTTTTAAGCTATCACATTCAAACTTTATGATATGTGAACCTGTTTCAAGATTTTTTATAAATATTTGACCATTTCCATCAGTTTTGAACTTGGAAGGTCTATTTTCATCTATTTGTACATCTAACTCAATGTATGGCATAATTCCATCAGAATTTTTTACAGTAATAGTAGAATCAAAATGACTAAATTTATTGTTATTTACTAATTTTACTCTATCATTGTCGATCGGATAATGCATTTTACCATCTTTGAAGCATACTTTACGCAAGTAATCTGCAAAAACATCTACCATTTTTTTACCTATTTTTATCGGTACTATGTTTGCTACAGCAGGGAATTCGTGCAACATAGATTCGTTACTTATGAACATCAATTTTGTTTCATCATCATTTCTACTAAGTTTTTTTTGACGTTTTCCATTTGAGTCGGTCAAATAAAGTGAAACAACTCTTTCTCCTCCGGCATTAGTCTCATAGTTATAAGGTTCATTGTAAATATCAAAATCCAACGACATCCCAGAAATTTGAGGGAACCCTCCAAAAAGTCCCTTAAAACATCCAGATTTATCATCTGGATATTTAATCTTCCCCAATCCACGTTCTAAAACTCCAAATAATGCTCTGGGAGTTATGACTTGAAAAGATACGTTGTGTTCATACATAAACGCACGCATTATATCTCCATATCTGACGAAACCAGGTTTTAAAGTATCCCTCAATGCGCCTCCATGGAAATAGACTACCTTTGGGAGATTTTCATATTTTTTAAGATCGTCACTTTCACTCAAACAAGTAATCGCATAATCCATAATAGAATCGCAAATCGCAACGCCTAGGTTCATAACAGCACCTCTTGCTACGTTATTGTCACGATAAGCACCTCCAAAAAGTGATGAATCTAAATATCCAATTACCTTGTCTACTGTGGATTTGATTGTATTCAAACACTCATCGTACTTTAATGAAACTTCGGAATCTGGTTTGAACTTTTTCTTCGCCTCGTCTGCCGACATAACATAGGCATTTATTTTTCTAACATTACTGTCTCCGAAATCAACCTGAATCACACCAACATTGTAAGATTTAGCTCCTGTTTGCTGTATGACCGTGTTATTAACTTTTTTCGTCATCTTGGTGTGACTATGCCCATCAATTATAATATCAATTCCACTAACTTCTTGAGCCAACTTTTCAGTTGTGTATCTAGTAGAAGCGCCGACACCCATATGCGTTATAGCTACTATGAAATCGACGCCAGCACTCTTTAATTTTTTAACTTGCTCTCTTGCCACGGTTATTTCATCAAGAAACTCAATTCCCTCAACATTCTTCGGAGGTGTTATGCTTGGAGTCTCGGTAGTAACTAAGCCGAAAAAGCCTATTTTTTTACCCTTATAATTCATAACATAATTTTCACCATTGTTTCCATTTATTTCACTTAATATAGGCTTCCCACTAGATTTATCAATTACATTCGCAGCTAAAACAGGACACTCTGAATTTTTAGCATTTTCAACTACTTGCTTCCAAGAAAAATCAAAGTCGTGATTACCAGGAACTTTCAAGTTATATCCAGCCGCATTAAATAAACTAGTCACACTCTTTTGATCTAACGAACAAAATGCGCTTCCCTGAACAGCATCTCCAGCGTCAATTAGTATGGAATTTTCCATCTGATCCTTAATTCCCTTTATCATGTCTAGGCCTATAATTTCAGATGTACTTTCAAAGTTTCCATGTATATCATTCGTATGAACCATATTAATAACTAGGCAATATGCAAGATTATAGAAACTAGATAAAGAAAATAACATCAAACACGATATAAAATTGAGTAAAAAATTAACACGATTTTGCCTCAAAAGCACAACACACCTCTAGAGAGTAAAATGTGGTTCATTTTTTACCATATGTTGATATATTTTTCAAGTATTTAATTTTTGAATTTAAATATATTCTATTATTCTTTGTTATTTTTTCTTCTTTTTTATTTATTACTTCTAGGTTACGTTCCTCAATTCTTTTATTTACCCTACTTCTAATCTTAGATATTGCTTCCTCTTCGGTTAAGTAAATTGAAACCTCTTTAGTTTCGAATCTTTTTTCTGTAGAAAACCCCGTCGGAATAGAAAAACCAAACAAATTTATATTATTATCATACCTTTCACTTTCAAATGAATAATCACAAACATTCCAAAAATTAAGAGTGAAATCTTTAAATTTAAGTATGTTTTTCACATTTCCCGTCCTTATTGTTATATCTTGACACAAATCTTCGTAGTCTTCGAATTCTTCACAGACTTCGCCCCAAACATTCGCGCTTGCATGAACATTATTTTCGTTTCCATCAGAATCTACCACTAATGAGCTTACTAAAACTTGACCTTCTAAAACTGCATCTCCATTTTTAACAAGTGGAGTTCCCGAAAAAGTTTCCATTCTAACGATTCGCGCATCGCAACTTGATTTGATGTCGCACGGAGTATCATCATCAAATTCCGGCTCTTTTTCTCTATTTTTTACTAAAATGTTCGCTGTGCATCCCTGAATATTTACTGAAATCCACGAAATATCATGAACACTCGACATTATCTTCTGGTTGACTACCTTAGAATCTATATTTTTCTTCCTAGCTCCAATGAATATTCCATTCTCGTGCGAAGCATCCATAATTTGAGAGTAATTTATTTCGCCATCTCCAGAGATTTTTATCTTCCATATATGCGAAGATAAAATTTTAAACGATATAAACAATAAAAAGAGCCCTATTAATATTCCTTTTCGATTCTTGTGCTTAAAGCAAAAAAAACTAAGTCCCTTTTTCCCTATCAGATTAATTTTTATATTGTTGACTCTAGACAAATGCAAAATCGACTCAAATTCACTCGAAAGCACTTTAGAAATCATCAAATTGTTAACTCGATTTATATCCCAAATTTTAAGTTTATTTCTAGAAATCAAATTTAAAAAAATCTTTGCATTTTGGTGTTCCACACTAAACGAGACATATCCTAGTATCCATCTTATTATCTTCAGTATCATTTTACCTCTTATGTGTTGAACTCTATTTTATTAATAAACCCCTGAATTAAAAGAGAATCGTAAGTCAGACATTTTATCTTTAAATTTCTCCCCGAAATCGAAATATACATATTCTTAGTAGAAATTCTTATGCACTCTTGAGAAAGAGATAAAATTTTTTTAAATCCTTCTATTTTGGCTTCTTTGTTTTCTCTTACCTCAAGATTGTAATTTTGCATAGTAAAACTCATAGGTGAATTTTCGAAGATCTTAACTAAATTTTTGAATTTTTGTCCCCTCATAAAATATATTCACCCATTAATATCTATATCGTATGTAAAAAGAAAATATTAATAAATTTATATTAAAACAAAATGAACAAAAGCACCCCGCCAAAAAGCGGGTGCAAATAAATATCAAATACTCTATCAACTTTTTTGCCCAAATTCACTTCTACTCAAAAATCCAAGAAATTTTTGCAAAGCTGGCTTGACATCAGCAGCATAAATGTTTTCCTTAAGTTTACCAGCCAGCACATCAATGTCATTCTCTTTGATTTCGTGAATATCATCTTTTTTGCGAACCAACCCACTCAACGAAGCCAAAACATCCTTCGCAGGAGCCTTTTGATCAACCAATCCAAACAAACTATTTACCATATCATTTCTCTTCCCTGCCTCTTTCAAATTGGTATCACTCAACTTGCTACTATCAGTACCATACGTAATACGCTTACCTGACAAAATACGAGACGCCACGGACACTATGTCCTTTACACTACCCGATGTACTTAACCACTTCAAATAATAAACCCAACCAAACAACCAGTTCATAGACTCTTTAAACTGTTGAACCGTAACATCTTTGTTTTTTTTAGCTTTATCAAAGAAATCACACAAAAGAGATTTAACGGCTTTTAATGCGGATTTTCCAGATGGACCATAAGTTTTTATCTTACCATTAAGGTTAAATTTACCATCTTCATTAAGACTCATACCCAGATGCTTTCCATTTACAAATCCAAACCCAAGAGCGCTTACGCCGCGTATATCTAAGTGAAGGTATATAACGAAGAATCTATAAACCCTCAACAAAAGATTATTGATATTATTATCTTTTCCTCTTTCAGCAACACCAAGAGCAAGATAATCGACAAAAGCCTGAATCATATCAGCCAAAAGGTACGGAGAAACATCATACACATTTTCGTCACTTAAAGCTGAATTCCAACCTTTATACCCCTTTCGATCATTATCAGAAAAATAAACGTACATAGGACCAAACGCACTACCGGTCGGAACAGTTGGCATAATCGTCCACTGTAACGGAGAACATTCCGAATAAATCTTCATAGCCTCCTCAAAATTATTCGTACTTAAAGCCGCATCAAAATTATTACCCAAAGTTTTTTCCTCATCATTACCATCTCGACATGCTAAGCTACCTATACTCTTATTTTGCCAGCATTTTAACCAACACTCCACAAGAGAACGCATAGTTGTTCTCCTACCTAATGACACAACAGAACTCATATCAACGTCAACATTTTCTGGTATCTCATAAACACAGCCAGGGCCTTTCCTAAAAGCCGAAGATGCCAAATACGACACAAGAGCAAGAAATCCCGCCGACAACAAAGTCCCCCCCCCATACCTCAAACCTTCACGCAAACAAATCGTAGTAAATTCTTTGCTCCTCAACAACAATGCTAAATTAGGATCTTTTCGAAACGCTTCATTAATAAGGGCCATCTTCCTCTGAATATCATCATCATTTTTATTAATCTTATTGTCTTTCTTCTTATTTTCTACGTCATTCTTGTTCGGAGATAGCTTCTGATCTTTTTGATTACCTTTTTCAACACCTTTTGTCCCATCAGTGCCTTCCTTCTGTACTCCTTTCACTGATCCACTAGAATCCGATGGTTTGCCCTTAGGCCCACCGGTTCCGATTGCTTTACTTCCTAACAAAGTCAATGCTGAAAGAAGACTCGCTAAAACTCTTTTCTTGCTCATAACCATACCTCCTGTAAAATCTAATAAACTATTAACAAATATACAAATTTCCGCCTGTACCAATTTCAAGATGATTGCAAAAGTTTCAAAATTTCTTTCACTCCTTTTATGAAATCTGCTCTCGTCAAATTCGGATTCTTAATTTTGACTATCGAATCAATAAGTTCTTGGTTGTCAAATTTTGCCAAGTCAAGCGTACGTATAGCGTCTCTTACTGGAACTACCTTATCTTTAACTATCTTCAACAAGTCAATAGCACTTCCTTTTGGATCTAGCAGATTAAACACACTATCTATCAAGCTCAACTTATTATCCAACCACCTTTTTTCTACACCTGATTTTTCATTTCTTTCTTCATCATTTTTTCCATTCAAATTGAGTAAAATCGCTTTTATCACTTCATGAAATTGCTTAATCGTAACATTTTCCTCGCCATCAATTAATTGCAACCCCGATTTCAGGTAACCTTTCAACGTATCAAACACGGTTTGTCCAGCAGCCCAAATGTGCATTGCACCTACATTCACAGAGCCACCATCCGCAATTTCGCCACTTACTAAATTGAATCCCATATCAGATGCCTTAGCAAACCCATACCCAAAGGCATCCCACTCAGATCCTTTGGGAGATTTACCAGTTTTACCTGGCAAATGTTTGTTGAAATACAACACTGCAAATCTTAAAACACCCCCTGCAACTTTCTCGAATTGCTCAGAATACTTAAATTCATACCTATCTTTAGTGCGGAAGATCCAGTTTCCCTCTACAAACTCTAACTTCCCAACGAATGGCTTCTTAAGATAGCTAATGAACGCATCAATTACATTATTCCAAACTATCTCAGAAACATCATAAACCTCAACACTATCATCACTATCAATGTTTATTTTATCCCACTCCAATTGTTTATTAACACAGACAAACGCCGGACCGAACATACCACCAGGTGCACAAATAGGATTCGTACCTGCTCTCAGATGAATATCTGACTTCCAAATATCAAAAAGCTTTTTCACATCCCCAAAACCACCAACAAAATTCCCGTCAAGAGTCAAATTGTCAAATTCTTTACCAACTTCCCTTTCTGACGTACAACTTTCATTTATCTCGTTTAACAAATTTCGTCCCTCTTTCTTATCTTCGATATGGCCATCCATGAAAAGCCTAGTCGAACCTTCAGCCTTACCATCATTTCTATTGTCATTTAACGCTCTAATATTTAACTCAACATTTTCATTTGTAAGCGCCTTTGCAGCAACCCGATTATCAGGATTGTCTATTTTCCTGTTGTAATTCTGCAAACACTGCGCCCAAGCTTTCATTACCCCTCCAACGGTTGTTTTCTTTCCCAAAGCAGAGATAGGGTCAACATTGGCATTTACGGACAGCGAATGAGCCGTTCCTTGGGCACTTTTATCATCCTTGGTCTTTCTCAGCGCAGGTGGCAACAACCCAAAAGGGGCAAGGGCAAGAAGAGTAGGTGAATATCTGAGAAACGAATTTTTACGCATATCAACACTGAGTGCTTTCCTAAGTCTAGGATTTTCTTTAATTGCTCTATTAATCTCACGGTAATTTTTCACTGTATTTACACTAAAGCTTACACCCCTTGACCTAGACGATTTATGTTTCACTCCAGGACGTGAAGATTTTTGATTTTTTGAGTTAATACCCTTCAAGTTATCATTCGAACTATTTTTTTTACCGCTACCAGCTTTAGTTTTAGGGTTCTCACTTTTGTTGGAAGAATCCTTCTCCTTCTCTGCCACCTTACCATTTTTTGTTTCGGTAGTGTTCAAATCTTTTGGCAGATCCTTTTTTTCCACTACGACACTTCGATTTTTTTCAGGAGAAGCGCTTTCATTCTGCACTCCACTTACTTTGTCAGATTTCGCATTACCAGGTTCATCTAATTTCCCTGGATTACTCCCATTAATAGGGCTAGAAGCATCTGATTTTGTCGTCTTTCTTCCAGCCGCCACACCTGCCTCAGATCCCAGAAAAGTAAGCGCCGAAAGAAGACTTGCTAATAACTTTTTGCTCATAATCATACCTCCATGGTTTGTCGCTTAAACTATAAATTATAATCTATAATTACAACATCATATTTTCAGATTAAAAAAATAATAGAATGAATAAACACAATTTCATTGTTACATAAATTTTTTTTTTTGTCAAGTCATTGTTATTTGTTTTATGATAATATTCAAAATAACATTGATCGGGGTGGTGTGTGACGTATGTCGTTGTTTGTAATATCTGATCTTCATCTTTCTCTTGGGTGCGATAAAAAAATGGATATATTCAAAGGATGGGAAAATTATGTTGAAATCTTAGAAAGAAATTGGAGGCAAACGGTAAAAGAAGATGATACAACAGTTATATGTGGTGATATCTCGTGGGGAATGACTCTTGAAGAATCTTTCGAAGATTTCAAATTTTTGAATTCACTTCCCGGAGAAAAGATTCTTTTAAAAGGTAATCACGATTATTGGTGGGAAAGTGCTTCTAAAATCGAGAACTTTTTTTCTAAAAATAATTTTAAAAACTTCAAATTGATGAGAAATAATTCATTTGAAAGAAATGGAGTTATACTATGCGGTGCGCGTGGTTGGACTACAAAAGATATGGATGATCATGATGCAAAAATGGTTAACAGAGAAATCTTACGTTTGAAGCTTTCTTTTGATTCGTGTAAGAATAGTAAACTAGAAAAAATAGTATTCTTGCATTATCCTCCTTGTTATTTTGGTTTAAAAAGCGAGATAATGAAGTTCATATCGGAATACGGAGTAAAGAGGTGCTTCTATGGACATATACATTCGGAAAACTCTTTCAGATATGCTAGGATGAATATTGTGAACGGGGTTAAATGTGAGTTAGTATCTTGTGATTATCTTAAGTTTATTCCTAAAATGATTATTTGACTTTGTTTTTTGTATGAAATAGAATTTAGGCAGTTCTTTATAGAGGAATCTCATGATAGAAAGGATAGTGCTATGAAATTAGTTTCGTTTGACAAGAAGGAAGACAGTGGAGAAGCTGTTGTCTCTGTTACCAAAAATGAATTCGATAAAAAATTGAATGTTGTTTATAATTATCAAAAGAAATGGTTTAATGTTCCTGGATTTCGTAAGGGAAAAGTCCCAAGGGGGATAATTGAAAATAGTTATGGTAAAGATATTTTCTACGATGGTGCTATGCAGGAATTTTATGTGGATATTATGAATTTTTTGCAAGAAGAAAAAGATGAAAAGTTTATGAGTGTGAAGAGCGGTATTTTCGGACGTGTATCGAGTGACTTTTCCCCGTCGGTTTCTAGGGTTAACGACGATAATGTTGAAATAAAAGTCCCGTTGAGTTTTTACCCACATACATATGTCAAATTTGAGAATATGTCTGTTGAGGTAGAAAATGAAAAAAAGGCTTCAAAAGAAGATATTGAAAATCAGAGGAGTAAGCTCTTCGATAAGTACTCTACGTTTGAGAAAATGGATGATGATTATAAAGTCGTAAATGGAGATTTAGCTAATGTAGAAATTAGGGTCGCATTCGTAGACGAGAACGATAATGATCTTCCAGAAAATGAGCAGTATGATGTGTACACAGATGGCTTGAAAAATTTTGAGGTTGGTGTTGGTTCAGGGCGTGCGTGGAAAGAATTTGAAGAGTGTTTAATAGGACATTCGAAGAGTGAGGGTGAATTTTCTAATGTTCTGACGTTTCCAGAAAATGAGAAATTGGATCTTTTCTCTGGGCGGAGAGTTAGATTTAATATAACTATAAATCATGTCAAACACTTAACTCCACCCTCTAATGATAAGCTTCTTGAGATACTTAAGATGAAATCTGATGACGAATTAAATTTGAGTTTAGAGAGGGAAATTAATGAGAGGAATCATTCGATTTTTGAGCGCGGAAAAGAATCTATGATACAGCAAAATTTACAGGATCAAATTCCCGATGACTTAATTTGCAAATCTTTGTTGGAAGAAAGGTTCGACGACTCGTTCAAGAGGTTTGAGAGAAACTTAAAATCCGGCGGTATGTCTATCGATTCATATTGTGAGATAGTTGGTCAATCTGTAGATTCGGTGAAAGAAGATCTAAGAAAGTCGATTTCCGATGATATGAAGTTGAGAATAGCTTTGTTAAATGCTTCGGAATTGCTTAAGTTGTCTGCCTCGAAAGATGAAATCGACGAAGGTTTCAAGAAGATTGCGAAGAGTAATAGGATATCCGCTTCTTTTGCAAAAGAAAATATTCCAGTTTCAGAGGTTCAAGCTTCGATATTATGTGATAAAGCTATGGAGTATGTGAAAAATCATGTTTCTGTTAAAGAGCCACACAAGACAAGAGCTGAAAAGTCTTCAGAGGTATCGAGCAAAAAGGATGACGTCAAAGAAGAAGTTGAAGCATCCGAGACTAAGGAAGATAAGAGTGAAAAAAAGACGAAAAAAACGACTAAAAAAACAAGGAAAAAAGAATCTAAAAACTAAAAATTGTTTAGGCTTGCGTGTGCTAGTTAATAAAAAATTGAGAAAATTAAGACCAGACGTGAAAGGGATGGAAAGTGAAAAATCGTAGAAAATTGGCATTTGAGTTTTAGGTTTGATTTCTTTCTGAGTGGGGAATTTGCTAGGGGTAGGTAATAAAATGATGTCATGATTGAAAAAATGAAGAATTGTAAAAATAAAAAAATTGTTAGGAGTGTTTGATTTGAGTTTAGTTCCATATGTTATTGAGCAAACAAGCAGAGGAGAACGTTCTTACGATATTTTCTCTCGTCTCTTAAATGATAGAATTATCATGCTTTACGATGAAGTTAATACCGTAAATGCGAGTTTGATTGTGGCTCAGATGCTTTATTTGGAGGGACAAGATTCCTCAAAAGATATCAATTTTTATATAAATAGCCCTGGTGGGTCGGTTACTGATGGATTTGCAATTTATGATACCATGAAATACATAAAGTGTGACGTCAGGACAATATCGATGGGCTTATCTGCTAGCATGGGTGCTTTTCTTCTTGCTGGAGGAACTAAAGGTAAGAGAATGGCGCTACCTAATAGTGAGATATTGATTCATCAGCCCTTAGGAGGAGTTAAGGGACAAGCTTCTGATATCAAGATTCATGCCGATTGGATAATTCACACAAAAATGAAATTGAATAAATATCTTTCTGAATTTACTGGTCAGCCAATTGAGAAGATTGAGCAAGATACTGAGCGCGATAATATAATGGACGCGCAGACTGCTTTGGAATATGGTCTTATTGATAAAGTTATAGTCGAACGTGAATAATTGAGGTTTTTTAATGGGGAATCATGTATGTTCTTTTTGTGGGAAAAGTGAATCTGAGGTAGATAAAGTCATAGTAGCGCCTTCTGGTGTTGCTATTTGTGATCATTGTGTTGGAATGTGCATGGAGGTTCTTGAAAATGACGAGGACCTCAAGAAGAAGAAGAAAAGTAGGGAAAAAATAAAGACTAAGACGGAATTTTCTCAAACTGGAGCTAATTTTCCGAAACCTGTCGAAATGAAAAAAACTCTTGACGATTATGTTATAGGCCAAGAAGCTGCTAAGAAGGCACTGTGTGTTGCTGTGTATAACCATTACAAGAGAATTTACTTTGGCTCTTCTAGTGAAAATGGCAAACTTTCTGACAGTGATACGGAACTTTCTAAGAGTAATATTCTCCTCTTAGGGCCAACTGGAGTTGGTAAGACTCTTCTTGCCCAGACTATAGCGAAAATGCTTAATGTTCCATTTGCTATAGCTGATGCTACTACACTTACCGAAGCTGGATATGTTGGTGATGACGTAGAAAATATTTTGTTGCGCCTTCTGCAGGCCGCTGAAATGGACGTTGAAAGTGCTGAAAGAGGGATAATTTACATAGATGAGATTGATAAAATTTCGAGAAAATCCGAAAATGTTTCTATTACCAGAGATGTCAGCGGTGAGGGTGTTCAACAAGCTCTTTTGAAAATAATTGAGGGGACTATTTCTAATATTCCTTCTAAGGGTGGTCGAAAGCATCCACAAGGTGAGTATGTTCAAATAAATACGAAGAATATCCTTTTCATATGTGGTGGAGCATTTGAGGGTCTTGAAAAGATAATAGAAAAAAGGGTTAATACTTCGTCTCTTGGATTTGGTGCCAATGTTATGAGTCCTATTGAGGTTGAAACTACGAACTGGATGTCACAAGTTATGACTCAGGATTTGGTTAAATTTGGGCTCATACCCGAGTTGGTGGGACGTCTTCCGATTGTAACGTCGTTAGAGGGTCTAGATGCAAAAGCGTTAGTTAGAATACTAAAAGAGCCTAAAAATTCTATTTTAAAGCAATATCAAAAACTCTTTGCATTGGATAATGTTAAACTCTCAGTTGAAGATAGTGCTCTTGAGGAGATAGCAAATCAATCGATTGAGAGGCGTACAGGTGCGAGGGGATTACGTTCTATTCTAGAAGATATACTGCAGGATGTTATGTTTGATACTCCGTCAGATTCTTCAGTCAGGGAAATTATCATAAATGATAAGGTTGTGAAAAAATTAGAAGATCCTAAAATTGTTTGTGCTCCTAAGTCGCATTTGGAAAATTTGCACAATAAATTATTCGGTAGTAAGACTTAACAAGAGTTGCATTCTGTCTTG